>CAJVYZ010000404.1 GCA_913009915.1 uncultured Gemmatimonadota bacterium
TGATACTTGATTTATTTTGTTTTTTTTTTTCAAGCGGAAGACGGCATACGAGATATATCAGTGTGACTGGAGTTCAGACGTGTGCTCTTCCGATCTGGGCCGGGTGCGCCGGGCCAAGCTGTACTATCTGCGGAAGCTGTCCGGGAAAGCGGCGCGCATCAAGGAGCGGCGCGCCCGCTAGCCGTGCCCTCCACCGTCCCCATCCCGTCCCTCCAGCGTGAGCGGACGCTCTGGGCGGAGGATCGCTTGTTGATCGGCGTCGACGAGGTTGGTCGCGGCCCGCTGGCCGGTCCGGTCGTCGCGGCCGCCGTTGTCTTTGCCCCCGGCACGCCACGTGTGCGGGGGCTTCGTGATAGTAAGGTCCTGAATGCCAAGCGGCGCGAGCAGCTGGCAGGGCGGATCCGGGAGCGTGCGCTGCACATCGGACTCGGTGCCGCGTCGACGCGGGAAATCGATCGGTTCAATATTCGGGTAGCGACGGCAATCGCCATGCGAAGGGCGGTGGTGAGGCTACTCGGCAGGGCGGGTAAACTGCCAACCTGCATTGCATCTCAGCGCTCTACCGCCCTACCGCCTTACCGCCCTACCGCTTTACCGCCCGTGTTCCACCTTATCATCGACGGGCTCCCGTTCCCCGAGGTCGGCTTCGAGCACGACGCCCTCGTGGATGGTGACGCCCACTGTTATTCGATTGCGGCGGCGGGCGTCGTGGCGAAGTGCGTGCGCGATCGCTTGATGGTGCAGCTTCACAGTCGGCATCCGGGCTACGGGTGGGAAACCAACATGGGGTACGGCACCGAGGAGCACCGGGCGGCGATCGACCGGGAGGGGCCGACCAAGCATCATCGAAACAGCTTCTCGCCGGTGGCCCAGTTGGGGCTGTGGAGAAATGTGAGTGCTGATTGATGATTTGTGATTTATGAAGTACCTGGTCACTTCATAAATCACAAATCATCAATCAGCACTCATATCTCGCTTGTGGTTCACCCCGGCAGAGCGCATTTTGATATCTGAGGGGGGCGTAGCTCAATGGTAGAGCACCAGACTTTTAATCTGTAGGTTCTGGGTTCGAGTCCCAGCGCCCTCATAGAAAAGCCGCCGGTGGGCGGCTTTTCTCATGATGGCGCTGGGACTCAGTCCTTGCGCTCTAACGAGCGCTGCGGATCGAGTCCCCCGCGGGACTTACCGCCCTACCGCCTTACCGCCCTCTAATGCAGCGGCTTCCCTTCATCCTTGAGCTGCTTGTGCACCGCGAGGTTCTCCAGCCATGGCTTCCGCTCGAAGTAGCTGTCCATCATCTCCTTGGTCTTGCCCGACAGCCAGACCAGGGCGATCAAGTTCGGCAAGATCACTATACCCAAGAAAATGTCGCCCAGGTCCCACGCCACCACCGGCGCGATGATGGCGCCGACGAAGTGCATGGCCACGTAGGCAAACTTGTAGGGCAGCACGGCCTTGGCCCCCAACAGGTAAGTGGCACAGCGGTCGCCGTAGTAGCTCCACGAAATGGCGGTCGAGATGCCGAACAGGAGCACCGAGATCAACACGATGTAGTGGCCCCAGTCGCCAATGGGCGAAAGCCCCCTGCGGAAGGCCATCATCGTGAGCGGGGCACCGCCTTCGGGTGCGTCCCCATACAGGGTGGTGTAGCTAGTGCCGTCGTCGGCGATGGCCTGGCCGCCGCGAATGACGCCGGTGAAGGATTGCGTCTGGGCCTGGTCAGTGTAGAACGACTCAACCGGAACGTCGTGCCAGGCGAACCGGACGCCATCGGCTCCGACCATCTGGAGGCCGTTCTCGATTCTGAGCTCCTCGGGTGCCGTAGCCTTACTCGGGTGCCCCGACGCGTCGACCGTGACGTAGCTGCGGTCCCCGCCGGTGATCGACAGCTCGGTTTGCACCCGGTCGTTCCACGACCCGGTGATGATTATTACCAGCGCCGTCATGGTGACGATCACGATGGTGTCGATGAACGGCTCAACCAGGCCGACCACGCCCTCCGACACCGGCTCGTCGGTCTTGGCCGCGGCGTGGGCGATCGGGGCCGAACCCTGGCCGGCCTCGTTGGAGAACAGGCCCCGGTTGACGCCCCAGTTCATGGTGACCAGAATGGCGCCGATCCCGGTACCGGCCACGCCGGCCGAGGGGTTGAACGCTTCCCGCATGATGAGCCCGAAGGCGGGGAATATCTGGTCCCAATTGAGGAACAACACTATCAGCGCGGCGGTCACATAGAGCGCCGCCATGACCGGTGCCAGGATGCTGGTCACCTTGCCGATGCGGCTGATGCCGCCGATGATGACCGTGCCGATCACCACCGCCGAGACGAGCCCGGTAATCCAATTGGGGATGCCCCAGAAGGAACCGACCGTGTCGGCCACCGTGTTGGCCTGCACGGCGTTCCCCGTCAGGAAAGCGGTCGTCCCCAGCATGATGGCGAAGAACACGGCCATCCACTTCCATTTTTGGCCCATGCCGTGTTCGATGTAGTACATGGGCCCGCCGGAGACGGTGCCTTCCCACTTGTGACCGTCCGTGTCTTGGCGCACGTCCCTGAATCGCTGGGCCAGGGTCACCTCGGAGAACTTGGTGGCCATGCCCAACAGCGCCGTCATCCACATCCAGAACAGCGCACCCGGCCCGCCGTAATGGATGGCCCAAGCCGCACCGGCGATGTTGCCGATCCCGACCGTGGCCGACAGTGCCGTGGTGAGCGCCTGGAAGTGGGACACGTCGCCCGGCTCGTTGGGGTCGTCGTAGCGCCCGGTGGTGACCATGAACCCATGGCCCAGGTGACGGAACTGAACGAACCCGAGCCGCAACGTCAGGAACACGCCCGTCCCCAGCAGGGCGATGACCTTCAGGGGCACGACCTCACCGGCGACAGGGATGCCGAAGTTGTCGATCGCGTCCTTGATTACGGTGACGAGCTGCTCGAGACCTTCCATGTCCGCTCCGGGGAAAAGACCTCATAGGATGCCGCCACGCGCCTGAGAACACAAGTGCTGTGCAACGCGAGACATCGGTGGCCCGGCCACGGGGCCTTCCCAAGGCTTGCCCGGGCTTCCCGACCCGGCGATAATGCCGCAGCCTTAATCGATCACTGCATGCCCTACACGCCGTCTCGCCGCTGTCGCCACCTCACAACCGCCCTCCAGCGCGTCGCCCGCCCGCTGGTCGTCGCTGGTCTGTTCCTGCCTGCCTCCTTGGCGGCCCAGAAGGTCGATTCGCTGGTGATGATCAACGACGATGTCATCACCGGGGAGATCAACGAACTCACCCGCGGCAAGCTGTCATACAAGACCGACGACATGGGGACCCTGTCCATCAAGTGGGACAAGGTGAAACGCCTGAAGACCACGCACTACTACGAGGTCGAGGTCTCGTCTGGCTGGAAGTATTTCGGTTCACTGGCTTGGCCGGCGGAGGATTATCGGATCGTGGTGGTCCTGACATCGACCGATACGGTTGAAATGCGTGATGTAGTGTCGAGATCGGAAGAGCACACGTCTGAACTCCAGTCACACTGATATATCTCGTATGCCGTCTTCTGCTTGAAAAAAAAAACACATCATATAAAT
>CAJVYZ010000405.1 GCA_913009915.1 uncultured Gemmatimonadota bacterium
CGAAGTCGAATATGGCAATCAGGCCGAGGTCGTGGGGAAACAGGAAGAAAACCTCCTTGGCCAGGACGCGCAGTTCTGAATTGAAGTAGAAGGATCCCTCGCCGGCGAACCGCTCGTCCCGGTAGCCCCTTGCGTTGTCGTCTCCCAGGAAGGCGGATTCCTGAAACGGAAAGGTCCCCCACACGTACTTCCCGCCAACCCTCCAGGCGTAGGTCACTGGGGCCAGGGGGGTCAGATACCCGGCCAGGAAACCATGGACCGTGCCGAACGAGCCGCTGTCCGCCACGCTGAGAATGGGTGGATAGGCCGCGCTCCACACCTGGGCCCAGATGCCCTTGCGAGGGTAGGCGATGTTGTCCCGCAGGTCGAGCTCCAGTCCGGCCACCGCGCCGACCTGCCCGTAGTTGTCTACTCCATAGGGCAGGGTCTGAGCCAGGAAGGAGTTGTCGTCGGTCGTGGTGGTGGTGTAGCGGGCAGTTACACCCAGGGTCGCGCGAACGTGCTGGGCCAGCCGGGGGCGAAACACGGCACCCAGTTGATATTCGTTCTGGTCCACCGTGTAGAAATCACGGTCACCGGCGTTCGAAGGGGTGTCGTTGCCGAACCCGTAGAAGTTGTTCAGCTCGATCCCCGAAGCCAGCGCGCTCAGGGCGAACTCGTTGTGAGAGTTCTCGTTCACCAGGATACCCTGATAGGAAATGCGGCCTCTCAGCCGTGCGGTGGAAGCCGCCAGCAGGACGGTATGCTTCTGGGCATAGGGCTGTTTGCGAAATCCGAAGCGCACGTGCTCGTAGCCGACCACCGGCAGGAACCCCAGGGTGGCCGAGTACTTGGCCCAGACCAAAGGGTAGGACTGGGATCCCCAGTCACGGGGAGGGAGCTTCCCGGGGAGAACTTTCGCTGTGTCGAAGTGCCGGGTGTCGAGCTGGACCGGACCCTCCAGCTCCAGGCTGTCGGGACGGTCGTCGTACACATCGAGCTTGGCGCCACCAGCGGAATCGATCACCGTGTTGATGCCTTGGTCGCTCAGCACCCGCACCAGGACGCCACCCTTCCCTGGACCGGTGACCACCACCCGATCGTCGCCACCGTTGGGATGCAACCTGACCTCCCTGGTGAATCGGGGATCGAACCGTCTGACGAGGTATGGTGACGGAGCGCGCCGCCCGTTCGTCAGGGCGTAGAGGCGTACGGTCAGATCCCCTTCCGGCTCTCGGAAAACCTGAGCCTCATCGGGTAGATCCGTCATTTGCAGGTCTACCTGGTAGTTGATGTGGCGGTAGTACTTCTCGGCCATCTCCAGGAGATCATCCCGCCGGCTCAGGAGACCGCGCCGCAGGAACTCCCCCCGCAGCTGGTAGTGTTCACTGGGGAGCTGCCGGACAGCCTGTTCGATCACCTCGTCGGTGAGAGCGCTGTGGACGAACTGGGCCACTGAATCCCAGGTCTGCTTGCCGATTCGTGGCAGAAGGAATCTGTCCACGTCGCGTCCGTTCCAGGCGGCCGCTACGATATTGGGGTACTTGTTCCCGAACTTGGTGAGTTCGGGATTGGAGCGCGAGGCCAGCAGCAGGAGAACCCCGTCGTACCGGGCGAGGGCCTGGTCGCGGTCTTCCGGGAACGGCACCCACAAGGGAGGAATTCCGGGGCCGATGTTGCCCCAGCGCCACTGTCCCCGGTGTCGATCCCAGTCACCGACGAGTATGTCGATCAGTCGCGCGGTGAGGAACGAGGGCACATCCACTTGCTCCCGCACATCCGTCATCATGCGTGACTGCAACTCGTCGGAACTGATGACGTCGGTGGCTCCGGCGAACCCCGGTGCGCCACCGGCCCGTTCGTTGGCCCACACCTCCAGGGTTCCCAGCTTGCCGGCGAAGGCCTCCCGGTACTCTCCCAGCCTGGGGTCGTCGGGCATGATGACCACCCGCGCGTCGCGCGGGTGAATTCCCACCGCCCGGAGCAGCACGTCCACCACCGGCGCCGCCGTGGGGAACCCCGAGCTGACCTGGTCTACCAGGACGTCCTGGGCGAACGTGTTCTTGAGCTCCGGGGGGAGCAAGTTGGTCGGGTCCTTGTCGAGTACCCGGAAGGTGTAGGGCAGGCCATCGGCGCCCATGAACCTGAGGGCCACGGTCTGTTGTCCACCACCGGTACCGGTGGGCGTCAGGCCGCCCCCCTCTCGACCCAGGTCGAGCACCGGGACCTCTATGGTGGTGGTCCACAGGTCGCGGTAGGATGACCCGAACAAGAACTGATGAAAGCCGCTGGCGCCGTATTCCGGACCGGGAGTGGCGCTATCGGTTGCGGCACGCTCCTGGGCGGTGGCACCAGTGACGAGCACCGCGGTGAGGAACCCCACACCGAGCACCGTCGCCGGCCAGGGCCGGTCATTCCCCATCGGTCTGTCCCCGGTGTTGCAGGTACAGCGAAAACGCTTCGGTTCCCCGTCCGGTTCCATCGACCGTCACCACCGCCAAACGAATGGCGCCGCTGCGCAGCACGTCCAACCGCATGTAGCCGGCTTCCTCGGCGGCGAACCGGGTATTGTCCCGCCAAGCGGTCGAGCTGGCGTGGTGGTAGATGCCGGCACCGCTAACCAGCAAGTAGCCGGCGCTCTCTCCTTCGAGGACCTCGAGGTGGTGCTCGTGGCCGGCGGCGTACACCAATGGTGGCTGGCCGGCGAACGCCGAGTCGAACGCCGCCACCATACGCTTGTTGTTTCCGCTGGATTGATCCTGCGAAGATATGCCCGATTGCCGCGACAGCGGATAGAGCGATCCGATGATGGGCAGCGGCAGCCAAGCCCAGCTCGCCCCCTCGGTGAGGGGAAAGATGTGTTGCTTGGCGGTGAAGTGGCCCCCGTGCGGACCGTTGCTTTGCAACGGGTGGTGGGTGGCGATGATAACCTCGCGGTTGCCGGCCCGGGCCACTTCGGCCCGGAGCGAATCGCCCAATGCGTCGGGCGACCGCACCTGGCAGGACGACCAGGCCCCCGGCTTGGGGCCACCGTGGAGGTACCACTGGGTGTCCAGTATGATCAGACGGAGACGGCTGCCGACATCCCGGGCCACCGGCCCGGGACAGCCATTCCGGGGGAGCACCTCCACGTCGGGCCCATGGCGGGTGACGTACTCCATCTGACGATAGACCCGCCACCAGCCGTCGGTGCCTCCCTTTTGCCAATCGTGATTGCCGGGGATGAACACTCCACGGGCGCCACCGTCGAGAACCACCTGGATTTGATCGAGGATGCGACGCTCCGCCTCGGCACGGTCGGGGTCGTCCGCCTCCGGCATCCCGGTGGGATAGATGTTGTCGCCCAGGAACACGACCAGTTTTTCACCGGGGTGGGCCAGCAGGTCAGTGCGCAACGCCTGCAGCACAGGCTCCCCACTATCAGCCGGTGCCCCGGCGTCGCCGATCAGGTAGAGGCTGACCTCGATGCCTTCGACCGCGGGAACGGGAGATCGGAAGAGCACACGTCTGAACTCCAGTCACACTGATATATCTCGTATGCCGTCTTCTGCTTGAAAAAAAAAAACATAACACAGATCACTATTCAAAGCACCACCA
>CAJVYZ010000406.1 GCA_913009915.1 uncultured Gemmatimonadota bacterium
TGGACGCGAGCCACGGTCTCCTGACCGATGAAGCAGCCCTTGGTATAGGAAACACCGTCGATGGCTTCGAAGCGGACTTCCTGTGGCAGGGTTTTCTCGCCGATCTCGATTCCCAGCGCGGGCCATCCCGCAAGAATGCGGGCGGCGTGATAGTCGTCGGGCGTGCCGATGGCCACGCCGTGTTCGGTGAGAAGATTGCCGTAGTGCGCGATGGTTTCACTGGGACCGACGACGAGCGCTACGAAGGGTGCCGTGTCGGTGGCTGATGCAATCCTTACCTCCGCGCCGAGGATGCCGAACGGGGCCACCTGGCCGGGGCCACCAAGGGGTGGCACCAGCTGAGCCTCGGTCAGGGCGGACTCTGCCAGATCACCGTACACCCACAGGACGCGCCAGGCATCGCTCAGGTCCTCTACCGTTGCCAGGCGCGGGGGCAAGCTGCGGCGGAACGTTTCGGCCGCCGCTGCGTGACCTTCCTCAGGGCCGATCAGCACGACTTCGTCCGCGCCGATCATGACCCAGAAGTCGACCACGATCATGCCCTTGGGCGTGAGCAAGGCGGCGTACACCAGGTGGCCGGGCCCCGGCGCGACGAGGTCGTTGGTCAGCACGCCTTGCAGGCAGTCGATGGCCCCGGGGCCGTGGATGCGGAAGATGGCGGCCGGCGTTGTCACCGAAACGCCGCCGCGGAGGAGCCGTTCCACACGGGTTCGGTCTAGCTGCAACGAGAGGGTCGTCATGGGGGAAAGATAGGCATCTATCGCCGGGTCAGTGAGAGAGCCGGTACCAGCCGGCCCTACGATACGACTCGTCGAGGAGCTCGACCGGGTGGACGGTGGCGATCCGTCGCCCGGCCGCGATCGATCCCGCGCCCAGTTGCATCAAGCATCCGGGGTTGCCCGTGACGATCGCGTCCGGCTCATGCGGCAGGATCGCCGCCATCTTGTCGTGGAGGATCTGTCGGGCCAGTGCGGGGTGGTCGAGCGAGTAGAGTCCCGCGCTGCCGCAGCAGTGTTCGTGTCCGGCGGGGAGGCGAACATCCAGCTCTGGGATCGCCCTGAGGATGGCCAGTGGTGCATCGACGACGCCCTGAGCGTGGTGCAGATGGCAGGGAGCGTCGTAGGCTACCCGCATCGGCAAGGCCGCCCCGGTGCGCGGACCGGCCTCCGCCAGGAGCTCGGACACATCGCGGACGGAGGCGGCCAGGGCCGCTGCCGGCGCCGTTTGCAGGAGCTGTCCGTAGTCCTTGAGTAGGGCGCCACATCCGGCGCTGTCGACGGCGATGTAGTCCACCCCGGTGGCGAACGCGGCCACGTTCCAGCGGGCCAGACGCCGGGCCTCTTCCGTGGCGCCGGCGTGCGCGTGGAGCGCGCCGCAACACTGCTGGCCGGGGACGTCCACTACCCGGAACCCGTTGACCTCGAGCACTCGCTGCGTCGCGCCGTGGACGTGGGGGAAGAGCGTGTCCATGACGCAACCGCGAAACAGCGCCACCGTTGGGTCGTCTTGATTCGAGGGCGGTCCGTGCGGCTGGTATGAGAGCCGTCGGCGGGGCCGCCGCAGGCCGGAACTCGCGGCCAACATTCCCCAGGCGAACCCCACTCGACCCGGCCCCGCGAAGAGGCGCGGGAGCGTGGTGGCACGAAGCCAACGGGCCAGGGTGAACAACGGACGCCACAACTGGGGAGCGGCAAAGATGGCGAGGAGGGCCTGTTGCGTGAGGGAACTTTCGTTCGATTCCCGGAGCGTGTGGCGAGCCGAGCTGAGTCCCTGGCCATAGGCTACGCCCGACGGGCACACCGGCTCGCACCCCAGGCACCCGAGGCAGTTGTCGAGGTGGTGCTGGAGGTGCTTGTCTGTCGGAAGGAGGTCGCCCCGCTCGAGGGCGCGCATGAGGACAATGCGGCCCCTGGGGCTTTCGTTCTCGTCGCCGGTCGCCAGGTAGGTGGGGCACGCGGGCAGGCAGAAGCCGCAATGGACGCAGGGGTCGAGACCCTGATATCCCTCAGACATCGGTGGGTTCGAGCGCGACACTCATTTGGTTTGCCGGATCGACCGTCTGGCGCAGCCGCCCGACCACCTGGGCCACGCCTTCTCGGTAGGCGCCGAAGTGGCCCACGAGTTCCCGTACGTGCCACGGGGCGCGCTCGAGCGTCAGTGGGATCTCCTGTTGCGCCATGGTGGGGCGAATGGTCCTGAGTTGCTCGGCGGTGGCCGTCCCGGTCCAGCGAAGCCCGCCGGACGCGGCTCCAGCGGCGATCAGGCCGTCGTCGAGGTCGTGAATGAGCGTGTCGATGGTTTGGTCGAGGCCGTCCACCAGGACTCCCAGACGGAAACTCACCGGGCCGGCGCCCGCGGCACCGGCGACCATGCGCCATAGCACCGGGCCGCGATCGCCGGCCAGCCGGTCCCAGGCGACGTCGGACACCTCGCTCAAGCGGGGAATCTCCGACTGCACCGACGCTTCACTCCCCATCATGCGGGCCGCGAGGACCCACTCGGGTTCTCCAGCGACCGTCGGTGACAGTAGCTCCAGGGCGGTCACCTCGATTGCCTGGTCGAGAATGGACCTGCCGGCCGCGGTCAGTTCGTCGCGGGGTCCCCGGGCGATCACGGTGGCATCGGACTGCGGCAGTGCCCGCAGGCGCAGGTGGACGGTGGTGATGACGCCGAAGGCGCCGAACCCGCCCACCTGAAGCTTGGTGAGGTCGAAGCCCGCGACGTTCTTAACCACCTGTCCGCCGGACTCGACCAGCCGGCCGTCGGCGGTCACCACACTGCACCCGAGAACGTGATCCTTGACCTGGCCGTAGCTGGTTCGGAGGGGCCCCGACGTTGCCGTGGCGACGATCGACCCGATCGTTCGGTCCGGCTTGCCCGGCGGGTCGACGGCGAGCCACATGCCCTCTTCGGCCAGGTGCGCGCGGAGGTCGTTGAATGGTACTCCGGCGCTGACGGTCGCCACTTGGTCCGACGCGCTGGCGTGCACCGTCTGTCCGAGCCCGCGAGTGCTGATGACGATGTCGGCCGGGGCATCCGGCGGCAGCCAGGTGCCGTTCCCTTCCACGCGGATGTGCCAACCCATGTCGCCGGCGAGCTGGCAGGCCCGGCGCAGGCCGTCTACGCTAGTCGGGGTGACGCGTGGGGTCCCTTCCACGTCGGCGACGGCTTCAGGCCCCAACACGGCCCGCAGTCTGTCGAGGGCGTCTCCGCTCATACGACACCTCCAGCACGCCATTCGCGGCAGGCGTGGATGGGGAACACCTTTCCTGGATTGGCTCTCTCGTGGGGATCGAACGCCCGGCGGACGGAACGCATGGCGGCCAGGCTTTCGCTGCTGAAGGCCCAGGGCATGTAGTCGATCTTGTCGGACCCGACACCGTGCTCTCCGGTGATCGACCCGCCGGCTGCGAGACACACAGCCATGATTTCCGCGCTGGCGTCGCGCACCTTGGCACTCAATACCGGATCGCTCCGGTCGAAGCTGATGTTGGGATGCAGGTTGCCGTCGCCGGCATGGAACACGTTGCTGATTTTTAGGGTGTAGCGGTGGCCGATATCG
>CAJVYZ010000407.1 GCA_913009915.1 uncultured Gemmatimonadota bacterium
GGGGGAAGTGGAGAAGAAGGAGGGAGCGGGAGGCGGGTGGAGGACAGGTGAAGTGGTTTTTTTTTTCAAGCGGAGGACGGCATACGAGATATATCAGTGTGACTGGAGTTCAGACGTGTGCTCTTCCGATCTCGAGACGCCTGGGGTCCGGTGGACCGGTCGGCGATCCCTTCGTAGGCCATACCCTGTACCCGCCTGACGTCGGGCGAGCGCCGACTGCGAAGCTGCTCCAGGAACTGCCGGATCGTCTGGATGGCCTGAACACGATCGTCGGGCAGGGTGGTCACCAAGAGTGTGTAGCCGGCGACGGGATCACCCCAGTGGGCGCGCAGCTCCGCTTCGAGCCGCCGGGCGACGACCAGGGTGTCTTGGTGGAGCTGGCGTAGCACTGCCTCGCGGTCGTCTTCGGGCGTTTGTCCCAGACTGTTGAGGGCCGACGCCCGATACCCAGGGAGACGGTAGGCCGCCAAAGCCCACTCGCGCGCTGCCGCCACGTGGTCATCCTCGCGGGTGGCCAGCAGCGCCAGTTCCGCCGCCAAGGCCGACGGGTCGCCCAGGGCAGACCGGCCACGAAGATAGGCATCCCGGGCGGCAGCGGGACTTTGCCCCCGCAACAACGCCCTACCCCATTCCCGATACGGTGTCTCCTCGTCGGGATGCTGAGCCGCCCAGCGCACGACCATCGTCTTCAGGCTGTCCCGTTGATCGACTTGGGCCCAGGTCCTGACGCCGATGGCGTAAATGGCACCGGTGGTCGAGTCCTGGGCCAGTGCGCGGCGAATGAACGGGAGGATTTCCTGAATGCGGCCGAGCGGGGTGAGCGACCGCTCCATGCCGAGGAGGGCCGTGACGTCGCTGAGGTTGTCCTGCAACACTTTGCCGTAAGCATCGACCGCTTCGGGGTAGCTGCCGCGCCGCTCGAGATCGAACGCCTGAGCCACGCCGGCGCGCTGGGCGGCGGCGCTCGAAATCGTTGCGGCCGTCGCCAACATCGACGCGGCGACCATGACGATGAACCGCAGGGGCACGCCCGCTCTACTCGGTGCCGGCATCGGTCAACCGGCGGAAGTATTCGACCACCAACCGGCGCTCCTCAGGTGAAAATCGCTGGAGCTCCTCCCACGACGGCAACCGCAGTCGGTCGGCTCTGCCTTGTAGTTGAGCCCGGAGTGCCGGAGGGAGGGCGGCGTCCTGCGCCTCCGGCGTCCGGCTCTTCCGTTCCTGTTCCTGGTCCTCTTCCTGACCCTGGAGCGTGCGGCCCTGATCGAGGAGGCGCCGGAAGAGACGCTCCTGCCGCCGAACCGTTTCGCGGTCGAGCCTGCCCGCCTCCAACCGGCGAGCCAGTTCCCTGGCTTCCGCCGCGAGCGGCCCGGCCTGCGGCACATTGCCCTGCGCCTGCAACCGCTCCAACTCTTCCGCCAACTCACGTTGGCCGTCGCCCAGACGGCGCAGCTCGCTCCGGACTCCTGATTGGCCAACCATCGGCAACAGGGAACCGGCTTGCTGGCTGAGTTGGCCCTGCTGCTGCGCCAACTGGCTCATGCGCTCCATCGCTTCGGTCAAACCCGAGCCCGAGCCAGACCCCGACACGTCGCCCCGCGCGCGGAGCATTAGGTAGGCCGCCGCATTGAGCGCATCGGCACCCTGACCCGCCCGGTCGGCCGCTTCACGTTCGTTGGCGGCCGCGGTGGACAGCGCTTCTCGCGAGGCTTGCATGTGCTCCTTGGCGGCCGACAAGGCCGTGGCTATCTCGGGAGAGACGAGCGCATTCCGACCCGCGAGCTGCTGCATCCGCTCCATGAGTTTCTCGACGCCCTCCTCGACGGCTCCCTGTTCGGCGCGTTGCCGCTCGGGAGACACAACGGAGCGAGCCGACTGCTCCACCAAGACCTGTTGCTCCAACAATCGGGCCGTTTCGGCCAGCCCGCGATCCAAGGCCGCCACCACTTCCTGGCGCCATTGCTGTTGCAACTGATCGAGTTGCTGTTGCAGTTGCTCGCCCAGCGGCTGCAACTGCTGCAGGCCTTCCTGACCCCGCTGCTGTGCCTCGCTCATGTCACCCGCTTGTGCCATGTCGGCCGCCTGCTGCATCTGTGCGGCCGCCTGCGCCGCTTGCTGTGCCGCGTCCTGCAGGGCCTGTTGCATCGCCTCGGCCTGCAACTGCTGTGCTAATTTCTCCAACGCAGCGGCGAGGCTGTCGGCCCGATCGGCAAGTTGTTGCTCCCAGGCCGCGGCACTGGCGGAGTCGGACTCTGTCACCTGATCGATCCACCGTTCCTGGTCTCCGGCCAATTCTGCCGCTTCCTCAGCCAGATTGGCCATATCCCCCTCGAGCGCGGCCCGACGGAACAGTTCCCGGCTCCGTTCGATGGCCTCCCGCAGCTCCTGCTGGGCCTCGGCCAGATCTTCCAGCGCCTGCCGGGTCCTGTCGGCGTCGAGATCCTGCAGGGCTCGCTGCAACTCGTCCAGCCGCGCGCGTAGTTCGGGTGACAGCGCCCGGTCGAGTTGGTCGCGGATTTCGGCCAGCCGGTCTTGCCACTCGGGATCATTGAGGCCCGCTGCTTGCGCGCTCTGCTGCAGAGCCTTCATGGCCTCCTGCAATGCCTCGGCCTCGCGCAGGAGCTCGCGCTGTGCTTCGGCAGCGGCTTCCGCCCTCTCCGCGTCTTCGAACGACAGTGTTTCATCACCTTGGCCATTGGCCTCCGTGCCACTCCGTTGCCGCTCACGCGAAAGGTCTTCCGTTTGCCGCTCGAGCTTGCGGCTGTTTTCGGCCAGGCTGTCCAGACGACTGGAGACCGCCTCAGACGCTGCGCGAGCGGCCGCACGCACTTCGCTCATCGTCGGCAACCGCAGGATGTACTCTCGCGAACGGCCAACGTGGGCTGCCGGTGCGTTGTCCACCGCCTCGACGAAATAGCGAACGGTGTCACCCGGGAGGAGTCCGTGACCATTGAGATCTAGTTGATGGGTGAGGATCGCTCGGTCTGTAGCGCTGCCGGTAAGAGGAATCGGTTGGACCGGAAGCGTGTCGCTGAGGCCGAAGCGACCTACTCGACGGAGGTGCAGGCTGATGGCCCGGAGACCGTAGTCATCGCGGACGTCGATGACCAACGGCAGCCGCAAACTGAGCGGCGCCAGCGTGTCCCTCCCGGGCACCGGGATTGCCACCTCGGGCGCGCGATCGGGCACCAGATGGATCGGAATGACTACGGTGTCACCGGCCAAGGGCGCACCGGACGCGGTGGCGACCTCCAACCGGTAGGCCCCCGAGGTTCCTGGCCGAAGAAATCCCCAGAACCGGCCGCCTTCGACATCCATAGGATAGGTCGTGTCGCTCGCGCGCCAGTTGACGGCGTCGAGTTTTGCAGTCGCTTCGCCGCGCACCTCCAGCCGAGTACCGATGGGTAACAGCACGGTATCTCCCGAGATCGGAAGAGCGTCGTGTAGGGAAAGAGGGTAGATCTCGGTGGTCGCCGTATCATTAAAACAAAAAAACAACCACCCCACCCCCCACCCCCCCCCACCCACCCCCTCTATCCGTACACGCCGCATCT
>CAJVYZ010000408.1 GCA_913009915.1 uncultured Gemmatimonadota bacterium
GGATGGTGGCGACGAGGAGTTGGTAGGCGTCGTGGTGGGTCGGTGCGCAGGTGGCGTCGGGGTAGGCTTTCTTGAGCCGGCTGAGGACGGTGCGGGCCCGGCGCCGGCGGTCGGCCGGTGGCGGTTCGGTGCCCGCTCGCCGGCCACGAGCGTTACCCGCCGGCACGGGGTCTCCGCCGCTTGGCCCAGGCGACGAACTCGGTTGCGGATTTGGTGTTGGCAATGCGCTCAGCCGTGAGCCATGCCTTCCTGGCCATGTCGATGCCAAACCTCACGTTGGCGAGTCCGGCCACGCCGTGCGCATCGGCCCCGATGGTGATGTCGGCGCCAGCCTCCCGCGCCCGGGCCGCGAGTCGCCAGTCGAGGTCCAGGCGATGGGGGTCGGCGTTGATCTCGAGGGCCACGCCGGTGGCGGCGGCCTTGGCGAACACGGCGTCTAGGTCTAGGGGATAGGGATTCCGGGCCATGAGGAGCCGCCCGGTCGGGTGCCCAATGATGTTCAAGTAGGGATTGTCCATGGCGGACAGCAGCCGACCCGTCATGTGCTCACGGCTCATGTTGAACCGGCTGTGGATGGAGCCGATGACGAAGTCCAGGCCCGCAAGCACGTCCGATTCATAATCGAGGCTCCCGTCCACCAGAATGTCGGCTTCGATTCCCTTCAATACCAGGAAGCCGTCCAACCGCTCGTTCAAGGCATCGATAGTTTCGGCCTGATCGCGGATCAAGTCGGGATCGAGCCCGCCGGCCAGGGTCGCCGACTGTGAGTGGTCGGTGACGCCGAGGTATTGAAAACCGGCGTCTCTCGCGGCCAGGGCCAACTGCTCGATCGTGTTGGCCCCGTCGGACATGGTCGTGTGACAATGGAGCAGGCCCTTGAGATCGCCGGCCTGGACGAGATCGGGGAGCGATCCGGCGGCCGCGGCCTCGATCTCCCCATGTCCCTCTCGAAGTTCCGCTGGAATGGTGTCGAGTCCCAGGGCGCGGTACATGGTCGCTTCGTCGGGGGTGGTGATGAATTCACTCCCCCGCCACAGTGCGGCTCCGTGCAAGGCGAAGCCCTTCGACTGGGCGTGGTCGGCCAACTGGTCGAGGTGGGCCCGGCTTCCGGTTGCCTCGAGGAGCACGGCCCCGGCATTGACGGGCGTGGTGACGATTATCTGCGCGCTCGATCCGCCCGCGAAGCGCAGGGTGACGACTCGTTCGTCGGTGCCGGCGAGTTCGTGGATGCCGGGAAGGTCGGCTAGGCGGCGGAACACCTCCGCCGGCGGGACGTCGGCCACGAGCACGATGACCAACTCCTGGACCAGCTCCATGCGCCGGCGCACGTCGCCCACTACCTGTGTTTGCACCACACCCGGGAGCTGGTTGAGCGCAGTGGTGAGGTGGCGTGCTTCTTCGGTCGCGTGGTGTAGCAGCCGGTACTCGCTGGCGCGGCGCAGGGAGGCAATGCCCTGGAGGATGTTCTCGGCGGTCTTCTTGCCGAAGCGAGGCAACGCAGCCAGGCGGCCTTCCCGGGCCGCGGCCTCGAGGTCGGGAAGGCTGTCGACGCCCAGCCGCTCGTGGATCATCCGGATCTTGGCTACGCCCAGCCCGCTGATGGCCAGCATGTCTACCAATCCCGGCGGGACCTGTTCCCGCAAGTCCTCCAGGAGAGAAGAATGCCCTGTGGTTACCACCTCGTGGACGATCTGCATGGTCGAGGGACCGATCCCCTTGCTTCGGGCCAGGCTGCCGTCATCGATGGCGTCTTGGATCGGCTTGGGCAGCGCGTCCACCGCTCGGGCGGATGAGCGGAACGCACGGACCCGGAACGGTTGCTCGCCCTGCAATTCCATGAAGGACGCGATCCGGTCCAGGACCTCGGCGACATCGCGCCGGTCTACTGTCCTCGTCACCTGAGCTGAATCTCCCGGTCCGTGCCCATCTTGACCTCTGGATATGTTTGCGCCACGAGTTCCGTTGTCCGGTCGGCCAGCAAGAGCAACTCCGCCGGATCGTTCACGGAATAGAGTCCCGCCTTCGAGCCACCGTCCATGTGGGGAGCTAACGGCTGGTTCCCCGCGTCAGCCGGCCGGGGCCACACGGCTGCCTCGCCCACAGCCTCCACTACCGCGAATCCCCTGCGATCAGGATGAAGGCCGAACACCCCCAGTGCGCGCAGACCCGCGTCCGGCCCCGGCGAGACGAAACACCCGTCGAGCGGCTGATAGGGCTCGTCCGGGCCCAGCCTGCCCCATACCAGTTGTCGCGGAACCTGCAGGTAGTAGGCGTCCGGCAGGCCGCTGCGAGTCGATCGCGCGCCGGAGGAGGGCGATCGAAGCAGCCGGTCCAGGGTGGCACGGTCGAGGGTGAACGTCCAGCCGCCCTCTCGCCAGAACAAATATGCGTGGTGTACCAATGCCGCCAGGTGCGCCACCGCGTCGCCCAGGCCGCCCTCGGGCACCAGGTCGTGTATCACGGTCACGGCCTCGCGGTTCATGAGGAACGCGTCCCGGTCCGCCGGGTCCGCTTCGTCACGCAGGAGACCGTCGGCAACCGATGGAAACCGGCTGGCGATTTCCTGGGTGAACACCAGGTCGAACGGAGTCAGCCGTGCCATCATGGGGACGGACGAAGGAAGCGCGTGAGGAGGTCGGTGAACTCGTCCGGGGCTTCTACGTGGGGCACGTGGCCACAGTTATCCAGGACGTGAAGCGGTGCCTCGAGGGCCTCGGCCGTCGCCTTGGCGGTGGCGAGTGGAATGGGATCATCGTCACCGTGGAGCACCATCGCCGGGCACCGCACCGTGCCCAGCGAGGGCCGGAGATCGTAGTCCCCCAGACTGTGCCACACGTCTTGCTGCGTCCGTGCCGTTACCCGAAACGGCGTCAGTCCGCTGGCCTTGGCTGGGTGGTGGAAATAGGGAGCCACGGACAGCTCGAACACGCGCCGCCGGTAGGCGTCGAGATCGCTCTCGCGCAGCCCGCTTTGGCGCAACGCTTGCCGCTCGGCCTGCAGTCCGGGGGCCAGGTTTCTTTCCTGGAAGCGTCGCTCGAATTCCTCGCGGGCAGCCAGCCATGTCGGTGCGGGAGACACCAACCCCAGCCGCTCGACTCGCGTCGGGTGCTCCGTGGCGTAGAGCATGGCCAACAGTCCGCCCCAGGAATAGCCGACCAGTGTCAGGCGCGGCAGGCTCCACAGGGTACGGAGCGCCTCCAGGTCCGCGACGTGCTCCCGCCATCCGACGGGTTCGGCGCGCTTGGCAGGTGACCGGCCGCCCCCTCGCTGGTCGTAGTAGATCAGCGTCCGCTCGCCGGCCAGGGTGTCGAATCCGGGGAGGAGGTAGTCGTGGTGCGCGCCGGGGCCTCCGTGGAGCACCACGACCGGCGGGCCGGCCCCGACCCTCCGTTCGAACAACTGGACGCCACGGACCGTCCGCGTGGTGGTATCAGCCATGCAATTCCCTTGGCTCGGCCACCGATGCTACAGCAGAACAGCCAAGGCGTCGGCGACTTGCTGGACGGCCGTTTCTTCTTCGGGAGTGAACGGATCGA
>CAJVYZ010000409.1 GCA_913009915.1 uncultured Gemmatimonadota bacterium
TTTTCAAGCAGAAGACGGCATACGAGATATATCAGTGTGACTGGAGTTCAGACGTGTGCTCTTCCGATCTCAAAACTTGTAACGGGTTCTCATTCTTGTCTTTCGGTCTGCCCCGGTGCGGAGCTCTCCCCGTGGTTTCCATGCCACCCACAGTCGCTCTTCGCCTGCGAGACTCATGCCATGACGCGAGTGATGGCTCATCGTGGTGCGAGCATGGTGGCAACGGAGAACACGTTGCCGGCGTTTCGGCTCGCCCGCGAACTCGGCGCCGATTGGGTCGAACTCGATGCCCGATTGTCGCTCGACGGGGTGGTGGTCGTGCACCACGACGCCCATCTGAGCGACGGTCGTATGCTCGCCGAACTCTCGTCCGAAGACCTGCCGGGCTCCGTGCCCTCACTCGCCGAGGTCCTCGAGGAGTGCGAGGGGATGGGTGTCAACATCGAGATCAAGAACCTGCCCACCGACCCCGACTACGACGCCGATCACGCGGTCGTCGATGCCGTCGCCGGATTGGTGCAGGCCTATCTCGGGCCCGAGCGGGCGATCGTCTCCTCGTTCAACATGGACAGCGTTGATCGGCTGCACCGAGTCGACCCCTCGATTCCTTGTGCATGGCTCTTCTTCGAGATGACCGACCCGGCCAGTGTGGTTGCCCGCGCCGTCGCCCACGAGATGACCGCGATCCATCCGTTCGACGCGCTCGTCGATGCCGCACTCGTACGACGAGCCCACAACGCCGGCCTGCTTCTCAATGTCTGGACCGTCGACGACCCCGAACGTATGGCCGCACTTGTCGAGATGGGTGTCGACGGCATCTGCACCAACGTTCCCGATATCGCCCGGGCAGTGGTGGACCGTTAGCTCTGGGGAACCACGAGGGAGAGGTGCTCGGGGGTCCAGGTGACGCGCAGGCGTTTGCTGGCACCGAGATGATCGCCGTCCACCTGGTAGGGAGCGGGTGGGTCGCACTCGATCACCACGGAGCGAATCCCGGTGCGCACGTCCACGTGGCGTCGTTTCCGCACGTCGCCGGGGCCCATGGCGGAGACGGCAACCGGGATGAGGCTGCGCAATCGGATCTGCTCGAGGGTCACCACGGCCAGGGGATCGTCGAGCGTCAGCTCGGGGACTATGTCGAAGGGCCGGTTGCCCAGGAATGTGTAGGGATTCGCGTTCATGAGAATCGTGAAGAAGCCCCTGGTGAGCTCTTCACCGTTGGCGCCCACGACCCTCAACGGGGGATTCTTGCGGTCGATGCGACGGAGCCAGGTGTCGACGGCGGCGTAGATGAACAGAGGATGGCCGGCCCAGCGTTTCCATGGGCCTCGCCGTTCGACCTGTTCGACCACCGCCGCGTCGAACCCGATGCCGCAATGGAAGAGGAAATAGCGGCCCTCCACCGCGCCGAGTCCGATGCGTTGGATCGAGCGGGCGTCGATGGCGTCGAGCAGCACCCCGGCGGCGTCGACGGAGTCGTCGGGAAAGCCGAGGATGCGGGCGAAGACGTTGGTGGACCCCCCGGGCAGAGTGGCCAGGGCGGTGTTCGATCCGGCGAGTCCGTTGGCGGCCTCGTTGAGGGTGCCGTCGCCGCCGGCGACGGCGAGGATATCCGGCTGTTCTTCCGGCGGCCTGGCGGCGCATTCGCGGGCCAGATCGCGGGCATGGCCGGGAGCGTTGGTTTCAAGCAGGGTTATCCGCGCCCCAAGGCGTCTCAAAGCTTGCATGGTGGCTTCGAATTTCCGGCGGGCTCGACCGTTACCGGCAATCGGATTGTGGATTACCGTGACCGTGCTCCTTGGTATAATAGACATTATTTTTTCCACCCCTGTTTTCAGACCCGGGAAGACGGGTGGCTCGGGATATGGGAAAAGACAGGAAAAGACGGAAAAAAACAAGATCAAGATAAAGACAGTTACGCCCAATTGGATATAAGGGCCGCGCCGGTGCGGATATTATCATCTAATCTACTGTAATGGTTTATTTTTTTGGCTTTTAGTAACGTTTGCGGAAGTTTCATTACCGGAGCGTAAAAAAGGTGTCGTATAATCACCCTTCCGGGCGCATCTGAAAAAGGGGGGAACTTGGGGCGCGGTATTGAGGTATTTCGCCATGAACAACGAGACGGAATACGCCATTAACGAGAGCGGCTACACGCTGTTCGTCAATTCCTTTGAAAAAATAAGGAACCGGCTCGGCCTTAACTTAAAAGTCCATCACGCCGACAATCTTCTCGAAGACGGGCAGATTTTTCTGTTCAATCACTTCGCCCGTTTCGAGACCGCCATTCCGCCTTTTATCATTCATCGGGCGACTGGCGTTTTTTCCCGCTCCATCGCCGACTATTCTCTTTTCGAGGCAAGCGATAGATTCGACAAGCTTTTGCGCGGCGTCGGCGCGGTGCCCAACAATTTGCCCGGCTTGCTGCCTTTCCTCGCCGCCGAAATTCTGCGCGGCCGCAAGGTAGTCATTTTTCCGGAAGGCGGCATGGTCAAGGACCGCCGGGTCATCGACAGCGACGGCGGTTTCGGAATTTTTTCGCGCACCTCCGAGGAAAGGCGCAAGCATCACCGGGGCGCCGCCGTTCTCGCCTTGACCCTGGATATTCTGAAGCAGCGCATCCTCAGCCTGTTTCAAAGGGGCGACATCGCGCGCATCGGGCGCTGGGTCAAGTCGCTCGGTCTGGAAAGCATGGACGCCCTTCATGCCGCAGCCGTCAAGCCGACCTTGATCGTGCCCGCCAACATCACCTTTTACCCCATTCGTATAAGCGACAACGTTTTGAGCCGGGGCGCCGAATTGCTTTTAAAGGGTTTGCCCGATCAGCTTCTCGAAGAACTGGTCATCGAAGGCAATCTTCTTTTCCGGGCAACGGATATGGACATCCGGATGGGTGAAGCGGTCCCGGTCCGGAAAAAATGGAGCTGGTGGGAAAGGGCATTACTTGAACGTTATTTCAGTAACTTGCTGTCGCTCGACGATCTGTTCGGGCTGCGCGAGGAAACGGCGGCCCATTGGTCGGAAAAGATGCTCGCACGGTGCATCTCAAAGGAAACCTACCGCATCCGGGATGCGTGCATGGAAAGCATCTACCGTAATGTTACCGTCAACCTGAGCCATCTGGCGTCCACCATTATCATCAAGTTGGTCAAAAAGGGTGAAATGAGCATCAAGCGCGAGCTCTTCGACAAGACCCTGTATCTGGCGCTCAAAAGCCTTCAGGAAACGTCCGCCATCGGCCTGCACAGAAGTCTTTACTGGCCGGACCGCTACCGCGGCGTTGCCGATGGCGAAAATCCGCTTCTCGACCGCTTTCTGGCAACTTGCCGGGCGGCGGGACTGGTCGGCCGGACGCCGGAGTCCTACCGCTTTCTCGACAAGCTCCGCGCCGAATGCGATTTCGATGAAATCCGCCTGGAAAACCCGGTCTCGGTCTATGCCAACGAAGTCGCTCCCCTGGACGAGGTGGCCGGGGCCGTTGACGCGGCCATGGCGAAGGCCCCCACCGTCAGCGACCGGGAAATC
>CAJVYZ010000410.1 GCA_913009915.1 uncultured Gemmatimonadota bacterium
GGGTGGAGCGCCTCACGGGGGGGGTGGGGGGACTCGGCCGCACGCGGGCGGAACGTCTGGCCCGGGCGACCCAGGCTCGCTTGGTGCTGGTGGGCTGACCGGGCGTACCGCCGCGGGAAGAGTGGGATGACTGGATCGCGCACCACGGGCACGACCATGCCGTCAGCCGCAAGATCGACGGTATCCGCGCGGTGGAAGCCGCCGGGGGCGAGGTACTGGCGCTCAGCGTGGATGTTACCGATCCGGCCGCGATGCGTGGAGCGGTGACACAGGCCACTGACCGGTTCGGGACGCTCCACGGCGTGTTCCACACGGCGGGCGTCCTGGAGGACGGCGTCATTCAGCTCAAGGAGCCCGAGGTCGCGGCCCGGGTCCTGGCACCCAAGGTTCTGGGGACGGTGGCCCTCGATGCCGCCCTGGCCGATGTGCCGGTGGATTTCGTGGTGCTGTTTTCGTCTGTCAGTTCGTTTTCGGGGCTGGCCGGCCAGGTGGACTACGCTGCGGCCAACGCGTTCCTCGACGCCTGGGCTCATCATCAGCTCGCTGCGGGTGGCCCTCCCACGGTGGCGGTCAACTGGAGCGCCTGGCGCGACGTCGGCATGGCCGCGGACCTGGCCCGCCAACTCGGTATCTCGCACGACGATCAGCACGAATCGACCGGCACGCCGGTGGACCACCCGCTGCTTGACAGGTGCGTGCTGGATGGCCGGGACGAACGGGTCTACCTGACGAACTTCAGCGTCGCTACCCACTGGCTCCTGGCTGAGCATCGGCTACACGATGGCGACGCACTGATTCCGGGGACGGGGTACCTCGAACTGGCCCGGGCCGCCTTCGAGCAGCATCCACAGTCTCGTCCGGTGGATATGCGAGACGTGGCGTTCCTGTCTCCCTTCGTGGTGTCGGAAGACGAAGAGCGCGAGTTGCGGGTGACCGTGAAGCGCAACGGACACTCGGCAAGTGAATTCGTGATCGCCAGCCGGAAGCCCGACGGGAACGGCGCCCATTGGCAGGAACACGTCCGGGGCACCATCGGGTACCGTGACCACGCGCCCGGCGCCGCCGGCGACTTGACCTTGATTCGGGCGCGGTGTGAGGCCGGGGGCCGGATTGTAGCGAGCCAGCAAGATCCCGTTCACCTCGATTTTGGTCCTCGCTGGCACAACATCGAGCGCATCACCTACGGCGATGGCGAAGCTCTCATGGACCTCGAGCTTCCCGAAGCATTCACTAGCGACCTCGAGGAGTTCGCATTGCATCCGGCGGTGATGGACATGGCGACGGCCGGTGCCCGGCAACTGATCCCCGACCTCGATGACGACGAGGATTTTTACGTCCCCTTGTCCTACGGGCGACTTACCGCCAACTGCCCACTCCCCAAGCGAGTCCATAGCCACCTTCGCTACCGGGAAGACATGTCGACGCCAAAGGAATTCGCCGTATTCGACATCACCATCCTCGATGGGGAGGGGCGGGTGGTGGTCGATATCGAGGAATTCATCATGATTCGGGTCCGCGACAAAGCCCTGCTGGCCGTTCCGGCCGCAGAGGAAGGTGTCGCATCACACGGGGAGCCGGGAAGCGGCCGCCCGCAGGCCACGGCCAACAACATTCTCACGGTGAGCCTGGAAGCCGGCATCCGTCCGGAAGAGGGTATGACGGCCCTCGAGTTGGTACTGGCGCACGCGGCCGTGCCTCAGACGGTGGTGTCGACCCAGCGCCTGGACGCGCTGATCGATTTGTTGCGGACTCCGGTCCAACCGGAGGTGTCGTCGCCCCGACGCGCGAGCGCAGAACCGAGGAGGGATCTGTCTCCGGTGGAGGCGGCCCTGACCGAGCATGAGGCCGTGGCCGAGGCGGCGGCGCGTGAGTTCGAGGAGCGGCCGGGGGACTGGCGCCTGATCGCCTACGTAGTCTACGACCCCGAGGAAGACGCCACGGTGAGCGAACTGCGGCGCCACATTCGACGTAACCTGTCGGACGACTTCGTCCCACATGCGTTCATCGAGTTGGAGGCGATACCACGTTCCCCCGACGGCAGCATAGACCACTCGGCGCTCGAGAGTCCGTTCGCCGGCGCCGACGATCTAGTCGAGCCGCGCACACCGTCGGAGCGCGCGATTGCGGCCCTGTGGCAAAAGCTGCTCGGCGTCGACACCATCGGCGTATACGACAATTTCTTCGATATCGGCGGACACTCACTGCTATCGATGAGACTCATCTCACAAGTGGACAAGCAACTCGGAGTACGATTGCAACACGAACACATCGTGATCAACACTTTGGAGCAACTGGCCGCCAAGTGCGACCAGCAGCTCGGCGGCGCGCCGGACTCCGCGGACGTCGCCGCCGAGAGCGGCGTGGCATGAATCCGTTCTATTTCGGGTCTTCCAAGCGTCCCCTGTTCGGGATCCATCACCCGCCCAAGTCCGACGTCATGCGGGATCTCGGCGTCGTTCTGTGCCCGGCCATCGGGCAGGATTACATGCGGACCCACCGGGGCTTCAAGCAGTTGGCGATCCAATTGAGCAAGAACGGCTTTCACGTCCTCCGGTTCGACTACTTCGGCACGGGTGACTCCGGCGGCGAGTCTACGGAAGCCACCATCGAGCAATGGATCGACGACGTCGGAGATGCCATCGATGAGTTGAAGGATGCCGCCGGTGTCCGCCAGGTGTCGTTGGTTGGCATCAGGCTCGGTGCCGCTGTCGCAGCCCAAGCCGCACACGACCATCCAGAGGTCGACTCTCTGGTCCTGTGGGATCCGGTGGTCACCGGACCGGCGTATGTGGAGGAGCTCATCAGTTTGGGCCAACCTGCCGGGGTCAACGGGGCGGTGCCGCCTGGAACCGTTGGCGTCAACGGCTTTCCGCTAACGCCCAGCCTCACCAGTGGTCTGCGGCAGATCGACCTTGCCGCGATGGCGGGACCCATGGCGGCGCATGTGCTCCTGGTCGTCTCCGAGGAGCGGAACGAATTCGATCAGCTCAAAGCCCATCTGGCGGCCACCACGCCTGATTCGTCATGTCACCTGGTGCCGACTGCCGCCAACTGGGACGACGTCGACCGTATGGGCGCGGTACTGCTGCCGCAGAAAATCATCCAGGACATTGTGTCCTACCTCAGCGACCATGACTAAGCCCGTTCGCGAGAAAGCGCTCAAGTTCGGCGCCGATACCACCCTGATCGGCATCCTCTCGGAGCCGCCCCGGGGTACCCCCGTGATCGACCAGCCGGCCATCATTCTGCTGAACGCCGGGTTGCTCCATCGCGTCGGCGCTGCCCGACTGTACGTCCGGGTGGCCCGCCGGCTTGCCACCATGGGGTTCCGAACGGTCCGGTTCGACTTCTCGGGAGTCGAGATCGGAAGAGCGTCGTGTAGGGAAAGAGTGTAGATCTCGGTGGTCGCCGTATCATTAAAAAAAAAAAGAGACAACAAAAATACCATGTATTTAATTTTGTATATTCTTCCTACCATATAGCTCCCGTTCTCGCATTCCCTCCTCTCCGTCCGTTGCTTCGTC
>CAJVYZ010000411.1 GCA_913009915.1 uncultured Gemmatimonadota bacterium
TTTTCAAGCAGAAGACGGCATACGAGATATATCAGTGTGACTGGAGTTCAGACGTGTGCTCTTCCGATCTTGCTCGCGCGCGGAGGGCCGCGACCACTTGCCCGGCCGATGCGATGGCGACGTCGCGCTCCATCGAGGTGCCGCCGGTGAGGACGGTAACCCGCACCTCAGCGGCCGCCGATGAGTTGTTGCAGGAGATCGTAGCGACTGACGATGCCGATCAGGGCACCGTCTTCCTCGACGAGAGCGGCGGGCGATTCTCTGGTAAGCATCGGCGCCAGCCGGTCGGACGGGGTGGTCGACTCCACCACCGGGAGCGGTTTGTCCATGATGTCCCGTACCGGTCGATCGAGCACCGACGGTTCTTCGAGCGAGCGGATCATCAGGCTTCCCTCGACCAGGCTGCCGATGCAGCGGCCTTGGTCGACCACCGGTACCTGGCTGACGTCCCACGTCGTCATCAGGTTCAACGCTTGGCGGACCGCCGCGGTGGGAGCGACGCTCACCAGCGGTGGTGCAGCCGACGCCCGCTGTTGCAGTAGGTCACCGACGGTGACGCGTGGGATATCGAGGTATTGGTTTTCGCGCATCCAGTCATCGTTGAACTGTTTGCTGAGATAGCGTTCCCCGGTGTCGGTGAGGATGGTGACGACGCAGGCGTCGGGGTCGTCGATCTCGCGGGCTACCTCGAGTGCGAGATGGACGTTCATGCCGGCCGACCCGCCGAGCAGGATGCCCTCTTCGCGAGCCACGCGCCGGGCCATGAGGAAGGAATCGCGGTCGGACACCTGACGCCATTCGTCGATGTAGTCGAACCAGACGGTGGTGGGAATCTTGTCGCCGCCTACGCCCTCGACTTTGTACGGCTCGCCCTCGCCCATCTGCCCGGTCTGGGCATAGCCGGTGTAGAGCGATCCCTGGGGGTCGCCGGCTATGATGCGTATTTCGCTGCGTTGTTCCTTGAGGTACTTCCCGGCGCCGCTCACGGTGCCACCGGTGCCGGCGCCGGCCACGAAGTGGGTCACCTTCCCGCCGGTCTGACGCCACACTTCAGGTCCGGTGGTTTGGTAGTGTGCTTCGGGGTTGACGTCGTTGAAGAACTGGTTGGCCATGATGGCGCCCGGGGTGTCCTTGACGATCTGCTTGGCCTTCATGACATAGTTTTCGGGATGATCGGCCGGCACGGCGGTGGGAGTGATCACCACCTCGGCGCCGTAGGCCCGAAGCAGCCGAACTTTTTCCTGTGACATCTTGTCGGGCATGGTGAAGATGCAACGATAGCCCTTGAGGGCCGCGGCGATGGCCAGGCCGACGCCGGTGTTGCCGGAGGTGCCTTCCACCACAGTGCCACCGGGTTTGAGGGTGCCGTCGCGCTCGGCGGCCTCGATGATGGCCAACCCTATCCGATCCTTGACGGAACCACCCGGGTTGGCGAACTCGGCTTTGCCGTAGACCGGTGTCCGGACGCCGGCGCCAACCCGTGCGAGGCGGATCAACGGTGTCCAACCGATGGTGTCGAGGACCGAATCGTAGGGTGTGGGGTGTGGCGGAGTGGGTGAGGGGGTGCTCATGGCTGGATCCCTCCGGGGGATCGGAATTCTACTGGTTGGATAAACGCCGCCGCCACCGGTTCGCCCTGGCGCACCGCCGGCGAGAAACGCAGCTGGCCAGCGCCAACGAGGGCCGCCGAATCGAGAGCTGGGTAGCCGCTCGACTCGAACACCTGGCTCGAGTCGGGCACCAGGCCCCCGGCGGCATCGACGTAGAGCTTGAGGAGTACGGTTCCTTCGATGCCTTGGTCGAACAACCCTCGGGGATATTCGATGGGTGAATCCGCGTTAAGGGCGACGGGTGGGAGTTCCTTGCGGTCCGCGGCCGGTTGGTCCGGCGGCAGGCTGACCACCCCGTCATCGGGCTGGCTGCAAGCGATCAGCGCCAGTGCGGCGAGGGCAGCGAGAGTTGTGGCAGCGCGGGTCATGTGTTGTCCTTGGCTCGACGGGTGAGATCCGCCAGGCGGTTCAGGGCCTCGAGCGGGGTCAGAGAATCGACGTCCAGTTCGCGGAGTTCGTCGAGCATCGGGTTGGCAATAGAGCCGAACAGACCGAACTGGCCCGGGTCAGGGTCGGCTGGTGGTGGCCCTTTGGCAACCCGGTGATCGCCTTCCAATGTTCCCAGCACCGCCTTGGCGCGGCGCACCACTTCCGCCGGCAGCCCCGCGAGCTGAGCCACGTGGATTCCATAGGAGCGGTTGGTCCCGCCGGGCTCGAGCCGATGGAGGAACACCACGCTGTCTCCCGTGTCGCGCACGGCCACGTTGAAGTTTCTGGCGTGCTGCAGCTCTTCGGGGAGCTGCATCAGTTCGTGGTAGTGGGTGGCGAACATGGTCTTGCAGCCGATGCGGTCGTGCAGGTGCTCGCTCACCGCCCAGGCGATGGCCACCCCGTCGTAGGTTGACGTGCCGCGCCCGATCTCGTCGAGCAGCACCAGGCTCCGGGCGGTAGCGCTGTGCAGGATGGCGCTGGTCTCGCTCATTTCCACCATGAAGGTGGACTGCCCCCGGGCGAGGTTGTCGCTGGCCCCGACTCGGGTGAACAGGCGGTCGACCACACCGACCCGCGCGGCGCTGGCGGGGACGAACGACCCCATCTGGGCCAGCACGGTGCACAGCCCGATCTGTCTGAGAATGGTCGACTTGCCAGCCATGTTGGGGCCGGTGACCAGCAACAGCCGTTGAGTCTCATCGAAGCAGACGTCGTTGGGGATGAAATTCTCCCGCGGCATCATCTCTTCGATGACCGGGTGACGGCAGCTGCGGAACTCGAGATGAAACTCGTCGGTCATCTTGGGCCGGACATACTGGCCCACGGCGGCCCGCTCGGCGAGCGCGGCCCAGACATCAAATCGAGCCAGGGCTCGTGATGTCTGCTGAATGCGATCGATGGCGGCACCCACATTACGGCGCAACGCCTGGAACAATTCGGTCTCTCTGGTGGCGATCCGGTCTTCCGCTCCCAGAACCTTGGCCTCGTATTCCTTGAGTTCCGGGGTGACGTAGCGCTCGGCGTTGGCCAGCGTCTGCCGCCGCTGGTAGTCGGCCGGCACCTTGGCTCCGTGGATCTTGGTTACTTCCAGGTAGTAACCGAACACCTTGTTGAACCCGACCTTCAACGACGGGATGTCGGTGCGGGTCCGCTCGCGCTCCTGGAGCGAGGCGATGTACT
Source organism: uncultured Gemmatimonadota bacterium (assembly GCA_913009915.1). Taxonomy (GTDB): domain Bacteria; phylum Gemmatimonadota; class Gemmatimonadetes; order Gemmatimonadales; family GWC2-71-9; genus N074bin45. The sequence goes on from CAJVYZ010000411.1 coordinate 3,222, forward strand.
TCTTGCCTCCGTCGCGCAGATCGCGGAGTTCGTCGAGTTCGGCATCGAACCCTGTCTGGATGACACCGCCATCAGTCAGATTGAGGGGGGGCCGGTCGGCCAGCGCCGCGGTGAGCGCCTGGCACACGTCGGTCAGCGGATCGAGTTGGTCGCGGACGCCGGCCAGTGCGGCGCACTGGGAATCGTCGCCGAGGAGCGCCGGCGCCCCGCCGCCCCGCTGCCCCGCCGCCCCGCCGTCCCGCTCACCGGCCAGCCCGGTGAGGCTCTCGAGCACGTCGGGGAGCCGGG
>CAJVYZ010000412.1 GCA_913009915.1 uncultured Gemmatimonadota bacterium
GACAAGGCTTGCATCCAGGGCTTCGGCCCGGATGAGTGCGGAGCGATACCGCCTGGCAGCGCCAGGGCTCGGTCGCCCCGCTTTTTCGCTGGCATGAGATCGAGAGTGTATGACCACGTCTGAAATAGCCACCGCCAAGCCGCAGGCTGGCGTACGAGATAAGAGAACCATGGCACGCACCACACCGCTCGAGAATTATCGGAACATCGGCATCATGGCGCACATCGACGCCGGGAAGACGACTACCACCGAGCGTATCCTGTACTACACCGGCGTGAACTACAAGATCGGTGAGGTCCACGAGGGTGCGGCCACCATGGACTGGATGGAGCAGGAGCAGGAACGCGGCATTACTATCACCGCCGCCGCCACCACCTGCTTCTGGACCTGGAACGACGCCGAGTACCGGATCAACATCATCGACACCCCGGGCCACGTCGACTTCACCGCCGAGGTGGAGCGTTCCCTTCGGGTGCTGGATGGTGCGGTGACCGTGCTGGACGCCGTCGGTGGGGTAGAGCCCCAGACCGAAACCGTGTGGCGCCAAGCCGACCGCTATGGGGTCCCGCGGATCGTGTTCGTCAACAAGATGGACCGCGTCGGTGCCGACTTCTACCGCTGCCTAGACATGGTCAGGGAACGGCTGGGTGCCAACGCCCACCCGATTCAGATCCCCTTGGGGAGCGGCGAGCTGTTCACCGGGCTGATCGACCTGGTCCGCCGGGTCGAGATCGTCTACGACAACGAGTCGCTGGGTGCCAAATTTGTCGAGGGGCCGATCCCCGACGCGTTCACCGATGAGGTGGAAAAGCTGCGGCACGACCTCATCGAAGCGGCCGTGGAGCACGACGACGAGTTGCTGGAGAAGTACCTGGCGGGCGCGGAGCTGACGGAGGAGGAGATCCACCGCGCCATCCGCAAGGCCACGGTCAGCGGCGGCATGGTGCCGGTCCTGTGCGGCTCCGCCTTCAAGAACAAGGGCGTGCAGCAGTTGCTGGATGTTGTCGCCGCCTACCTGCCGAGTCCGGTGGACGTCCCGGCCATCATGGGGCACGCACCGCAGCACGACGACACCCATGTCGAGCGGAAGACGTCGGACGACGAGCCTTTCGCCGGCCTGGCGTTCAAGGTGGCCACCGACCCCTTCGTCGGCCGCCTGACCTTCTTCCGGGTGTACTCTGGCTCGCTCAAGTCGGGGAGCTACGTCTACAACAGCTCCAGGGATCGCAGGGAGCGGGTCGGCCGGCTGCTGCAGATGCACGCCAACAAGCGGGAAGAGATCGAGGAGATCATGGCGGGCGACATCGCCGCAGTGATTGGCCTGAAGGACACGCGCACCGGCGACACGCTGTGTGAGGAAGACCACCCCATCATCCTCGAAGCCATGCGCTTCCCCAACCCGGTCATCGATGTGGCGGTGGAGCCGAAGACGCGCGCCGACCAGGAGAAGCTGTCGGCGGCGTTGCTGAAGCTGGCCGAGGAGGATCCCACGTTCCGGGTCCGGACCGACGCCGAGACGGGGCAGACGATCATCGCCGGGATGGGCGAGCTACACCTCGAGATCATCGTCGACCGGATGAAGCGCGAGTTCAAGGTCGAGGCCAATGTAGGCAGGCCGCAGGTGGCCTACCGCGAGACCATCAGGCGGCGGGTCGAGAACGTCGAGGCCAAATACATCAAGCAGTCGGGCGGCAGGGGCCAGTACGGCCATGTGGTCATCGACCTCGAGCCGTCAGAACCCGGTGCCGGGTTCGTGTTCGAGGACAAGATCGTCGGCGGGTCCATACCCCGGGAGTACATCAAGTCGGTCGAAGCGGGCATCAAGGGCGCCATGGAAGGCGGTGTCTTGGCGGGCTATCCCATGGTCGACATCAAGGCCACGCTGGTCGACGGCAGCTACCACGACGTCGACAGTTCGGAAATGGCCTACAAGATCGCCGGATCGATGGCCCTCAAGGCGGCCGCCAAGAAGGCGCGCACCATCCTGCTGGAGCCCGTCATGAACGTCGAGGTGGTGGCCCCGTCCGATTACCTGGGCGACGTCATCGGCGATCTCTCCAGCCGGCGTGGCAAGGTCGGCGGGATGACCCAGCGGGGCGGGGCCCAGGTGGTCAACGCCCACGTCCCGCTGGGGGAGATGTTCGGCTACTCCACCACGTTGCGCAGCTTGAGCCAGGGCCGGGCGGTGTACTCGATGGAGTTCCACAAGTACGACGAAGTACCGAAGTCGATCGCGGAGACGATCATTACCAAGGTGTAGGTGACGGTAGTAGAGCGCACAGCAAGACGGACTACACCAGTTCTATAGGAGCAGCAACCATGGCTAAGGCCAAGTTTGAGCGGACGAAGCCGCACGTCAACGTGGGCACGATCGGACACGTTGACCACGGCAAGACGACGTTGACGGCTGCGATCACGATGGTTCAGGCGGCGAAGGGTTTCGCGGACTCGATTGCTTTCGATCAGATCGACAAGGCTCCTGAGGAGCGTGAGCGCGGTATCACCATCGCCACGGCGCACGTGGAGTACGAGACCGACAACCGGCACTACGCGCACGTGGACTGTCCCGGTCACGCCGACTACGTGAAGAACATGATCACCGGCGCGGCGCAGATGGACGGTGCCATCCTGGTTGTTAGTGCGGCGGACGGTCCCATGCCGCAGACGCGTGAGCACATCCTGCTGGCCAAGCAGGTCAACGTGCCGTACATCGTGGTGTTCCTGAACAAGGTCGACCTGGTTGACGACGAGGAGCTGCTGGAGCTGGTGGAGCTGGAGGTTCGGGAGCTGCTGTCGAGCTACGATTTTCCGGGGGACGACATCCCGTTGATCAAGGGTTCTGCGCTCAAGGCGATGGAGGATCCCGGTAGCGATGACGCCAAGTGCATCACCGAGCTGATGGAGGCGATCGACAGCTACATCCCGGTTCCTGAGCGTGAGGTGGACAAGCCGTTCCTGATGCCGGTCGAGGACGTGTTCTCGATCACCGGGCGTGGGACGGTAGCTACTGGCCGTATCGAGCGCGGTGTGGTGAAGGTCGGTGAGGAGGTCGAGCTGGTCGGTTTTGGTGCCGAGAAGAAGACGACGGTTACCGGGGTGGAGATGTTCCGCAAGCTGCTGGACGAGGGGCAGGCGGGCGACAACGCGGGGTTGCTGCTTCGGGGAGTGGACAAGAACGAGATCGAGCGAGGCATGGTGCTGGCCAAGCCAGGCAGCATCACACCGCACACGCACTTCGAGGCGGAGGTGTACGTGTTGAAGAAGGAGGAGGGTGGCCGCCACACGCCGTTCTTCAAGGGGTACCGTCCGCAGTTCTACTTCCGTACCACGGACGTGACGGGTTCGGTGGAGTTGCCCGATGGTGTTGAGATGGTGATGCCGGGCGACAACGTGCAGATGACGATCGAGCTGATCACGCCGATCGCCATGGACGAGGGGCTGCGGTTCGCCATCCGTGAGGGTGGCCGGACGGTGGGCGCCGGAGTGGTGACGAAGATACTGAA
>CAJVYZ010000413.1 GCA_913009915.1 uncultured Gemmatimonadota bacterium
CACCGTCGAGGTCTACCAGCCGCGGAATGCTTTCGCTGCCGACGTCCACACCGTTGAGGTAGCGCTTGGTGGTGACGGTGAACTGCCCCGCCGGGTACTGTCGCAGGAAATACAGGTTGTCGGCGGTCGTGAGATTAGGATTGAACGCCCCGCCCAGGACTCCGATCACCAGATCGAGGTTCTGGTCCCGGTCGACGTCCCCGAACGCCATGGCGTTGTAGCCGCTGGTCAGGACCGGGTTCCCGACAGGGAACTGCACCGGGTCCGAGTTGAGACGCGGGCTGGCACACGAGCCGGAGTTCTCTATGAACAGCAGCCCTTGTTCGAAGAAATCGCCCCAGAACAAATCGAGGTCGCCGTCGTGGTCGATATCTGCCAGCGCCAGGGTATTGGCCCCGTGGAGGCTTCCCATCAAATTGGCGACGATCTCGATGTCCTCGAACCGGTCGGTGATGTGGCGGAACCGCGGCACGTCGGCCGCGTCGACGCCCTCGGCTTCGTAGCGGGTGATGGTGCCCACCAGCCGGCCGATGAACAGGTCGAGCTTGCCGTCACAGTCGAGGTCGCTGACGTTGGGGATGTTCTGCCGGTCGGAAAACAGTGGCACACCGCTGATGTCGCGCAGGGTATCGGCCGCCAGGACGAACGACGACGCCTGCGGCGTACCCTCGTTGCGCCAGTAACTGATGTAACTGAACCGCTTTTCGCCGAGGAGATCGGGATCGCCGTCGGCGTCGATGTCGGCAAAACGGTACCACTCTCCCACGTTCAGATCGTGGAACGCGTCCGTGCGCCAGCGGTAGCGCGGTTCGGCCGGGCTCCCCACCTGCTCGAAAAACATGACTTCCCCGCCCCGCTCCTGGACGAACAGGTCGAGGTCGCCGTCGGCATCGATGTCCACCAACTGCGGCCTGGGCACGTTGAGGCCGCCGAGAAACGGGTGGGCGTAGCGCTCGCCGTCCTCGGTGCGGACGTCGAAGTCGTCGACGACGCGTTGGTAGCTCGAAGCAACGGTTTGGGCCGCGAGTCCCCCACCGGCCGTCGTCGCCGGCACCGCGCAGCCACCGAGGAGCGTCAGAGCCAGGCCCGCCAAAACGACTCGCCGGCGTGCGATCCTCACTGCCACCCTGGTCACTGGGCGTGCCGGGTCATGGTTCCCATTCCGGCAGGATAGCGATCGACCTCGATCACGGTTTCGATGGTGTTGCTGGCGGTGTTGATCACCACCACGGTTCCCACCTGCCCGTCCTCTTCCCCGCCGTCATGCTCACGGGGCGTATAGCCGCCCTTGAGATTCCGGTTGGAGATGTAGACGTACTTGCCGTCGGCGGACACGGCGCTGCCGTGCGGCTCGGCCAGACCGGGGCCGGTGATGGTGGTGACCACCGTGAGCGTTTCGAGGTCCACCACCGACACCGAGTTGTCGTCCTTGTTGCCCACGTACAGAAAGCGCCCGTCGGGGGTGATCACCGGGTGCCACGGCTGGTGCCCCACCTGGATGGTCCCGGTGAGTTCGATGGCCGGGGACGGGCTCACGTCGAACACCAGCAGCGTGCCCGTCAACTGGCCGGTGGCGAGCAGGGTGTTCCCGTCCGGCGTCAGGGCGAACTGTACGATCGTATGGGTGGTGCCGCCAAGGGTTTCCAGCTCCACAGCGTCGGTCTCGGTGTCGTAGGCGCCCAGCTGATTCAGGGCCAGGCTGGCGCTGTAGACGAACCGACCCGATGGGCTGACGGCGATGGCGTGAGGACGGGGAAAGAACACGTCCACCTCATCGAGTTCCATGGTGGTACGATCCACGACGCCGATTCGCTGAGGCGGGTTGACCGCCGCCATCGAGCGGCCCACATAGAGCCGGTCGCTGGACGGGTCGAGGGCCATCATCCCCGGGCGCTCGAACTCGAGTTGGCCCACGAGCCGGTTGTCGCGGTCGAACTTGAGGACGCGGTTCTCCGCGATGAGCGAGACGTACCACGCCGAGCCGTCTGGTTCCACCACGATGTGGTGAGGCTTGGCCGTGGCGCTGAAGCCCAGAGCCTGGAGATCGACGGTTTCGACGACCGCATTGCTGGTCATGTCGATGACCGACACCACGGCGCCGTTCTGGTTGGCCACATACAGCAGTGCCGTGGTGTCGGCGGCAACGATCTGGGCCTGCTCGACCGTGGCCGGCCGGGCGCAGAGGAATCCGGTGAGCCCGACGACAGCCGCGGCGCTGAGCCCTGCGATACGAAGGAGTCTGGTCATGGCGATTCAGTGGTGGCAAGGAAAAAGGAGCCGGAGCGGCGGCTCGGCCGCCTCCCCGGACTCCCAGAGAATACCCAATTGTGGTGCCGTTCGCCGCCTCCCTCAGGGAACCGGCTGCTCCTTGTTCTTGAGGAAGAAGACCCCTTCCCGGCCACTGGTGACGACGATGGTACCACTGGCGAAGTACGGGTAGTTGCTCCAGGACCCGTTGAAGCTGGCCGAGTTGTCGCCGTAGGGCACGGTGTCGAAGTAGCCTGTCTCACGCGGGTTCTCGGGATCGCTGATGTCGATCACCCGCATGCCGGCCACGTAGTTGCTCTGGTACAGCGTGTTGCCCTTGATGTACATATTGTGGTCGATGGCGCCGGTGGTACCTATAAACTCCGTCGCCAGGATGGGGTCGTCGAGGTCGGACACGTCCCACACCAGGGTGCGGGTGCGGTCGTAGCTCCCGTTCATCTCATCCAACTCGTCGCCCAGGAAGAAATACTTGTGATCCTCTGTGATCCATCCCTGATGGGCGTAGCCCACGTTGGGGTAGGCGGCGCTCGAGAGAGCCTCGGGATTGGCCTTGTCGGTAACGTCCGCGATCGAAAGCGCGGTCTCGTTGGCGCCGAAGCAGATTTCCCTGCCTTGGTACTGCCTGTCGGGACCATGGTAGACGATGCACATGGCGTCGTGCGAGTAGCCGGTGCCGGACCGCCCCGTTTCCGGATCGGCAAAGCACCCGGCGAAGGTCGGCTGGTCGGGCTGCTCGAGATTGATCATGTGGAGTCCACCGCCGCACGTTTCCCCGCCGGCGCTTGCGCCCACGACGTAAGCGTATCCGGTTTCTTCGTTGATGACGATGTTGTGCGCGCTGTGAATCTTGTCGTAGTGAGCCGTCTCCTCGAAGGTGACCGGCGCGTTCTCGACATGGCGCAGCTGGGTCAGGTCGAACACCTGCATGCCGTGCGAGGCGGCACCGTCCGCCACGATGTAGACGTGGTTGCGGTAGACCTTCATGTCGCGCCAAACACTGCCCGGCGACAACGCGGTCTTGGGCAGCTCACCCAGGTAGACCGGGTTGTAGGGATCGCTGAGGTCGACAAAGGCGGTCCCGTCCAACCGGCCGATGATGGCGTACTCCCGACCCGTCTCCGGGTCGGTCCAGCCCCACACCTCGTTCAACCGTACAGAACTGAAGAGCGTCGAGTGGGGAAATAGCGTAGGTCACGGTGGTCGCCCATACATTAACAAAATAATCATGTCTGCTT
>CAJVYZ010000414.1 GCA_913009915.1 uncultured Gemmatimonadota bacterium
GCATACGAGATATATCAGTGTGACTGGAGTTCAGACGTGTGCTCTTCCGATCTGAACATGGCCTCACGGCGACCCGGCACTGACCGAGGCCGTCACAACCCCAATGTGGCTTGCGCCCGCTCCACCGCGTCAGGTCTGATGTACAGCACGTAGCCGAATCTGCCACGACCGTCCGTCACCCCGCTGGACGAGAACACCGGGATGCCGGCGTCGGAGAGCCGGCGGTGAATGGCGGCCAACGCGCCCAGCTCGTCATCCCCCTGGACCAGCAGTGCCGGATGGGGGCCGTCCAACCGCAGCCCGGACGTCGAGGCTTCGTCTTCCAGTTGCGGGCTCTCGTCGGGAAAGACGGTCAGTTGCGTCCGCTGCGGGCCCATGGGAACCGCGGCGAACGCCAGCAGGTTGATGCCTCTCTCGGCCAGGGAAGAGAGCACCTCGGTGGCCTCACCCAGATCCCCCGGGATCGAGAGGTAGTAGTAGTCGACGGTGCGGATGTGGGATGCCATAGGGACCTCGGGACTTGGGACGCATGGGACGGTGGCTACCCGATAGCTACAACATGGCACCCCTGGCCTGAGAAACGATGAAATGTCCATGAAGACCTCTTGTCAGCAGCACTTGCATCAGGCCACGCGACGGTCCAACGTTCGGTGAAGGCCCTTCTGGTGTAGATCGTACCGGGATCGTCGTATATCTTGAGTGGACCTATTCGTTGGCGAAGGAGCAGGAATGTCGAGCACATTGCCGCAGCACACCCGAAGATCTGCCACCGCCGTCGTCGCCCTGGCCCTGGTGCTCCTCGCGGGATGCTCCACCGAACCGGACGATGCAGGTAACGCCGGGAGCGGATGTATCCGTGAATACATCATCACCTACAGCGCCGTTGCAACCGGGGACGGCCAGTTCGATTTCGTGTCGTACGACAACGGATTCGGCCGGCGTATCGACGTCATCATTCCGGGCAAGACGTGGACCACCCAGATCCGGATGTGCGAGGGCGAAACGCTGGCTATGGAAGCGGGCGGGGCCGTGTCCGGTGGCATTCTGACGATAGCCATCACTGGTGACGACGGCACGGGGAATCAGGTCACGCTGTCGGACGAAGTCACCGGGGACGGGACGGTCACAAGCTACACCCTCATGATCGCGTCACAGACCCTTCCCTGAGCGGGCCGATGGAACTGGAGCAGGGGACTGCACCCGTTGGTCTTCAGTTGCTCCGGCCACCTTGTCCCGACAGCAGGGTGCCACTAGCCTTCGGTCGTCTCCAATCGGGAGTAATCGGTGTTTGGCTTGATCATGGTGTCGGTCGACGGGTCTGACTTCTCGGAGCGGGCCATCGATTACGCGGTCGCCCTGGCCGAACGCGCCAACGCGGAAGTCCATCTCACCCTGGTACACGAGCCCATGCCCACGTGGGCCGCCGACCCCTCCGCTGGTCCCATCGAGGACCAGGCCCGCCAGGGGGAGCAGGCCTATCTCGATTCGTTGATCGCCAAGACCGGGGAGCAGACCTCGGTGACCGTCACCGGAGACATCATCGGGGCCCCGGGCGCCAGCGCCTTCGAAGAACACGCCGTCAAACGGGGATTCTCCGACCAACTGCTCAACCGTCCCGTAGCGGCTGCGCTGGCGCAGCACGCCGAGGAACGGCGGGCCGACATCGTCGTCATGTCGACCCACGGCCGCGGCGCCATCCGCCGCCTGTGGCTCGGCAGCGTGGCCGAACAACTGGTGTGGCAGGTGCACATCCCCGTGCTGCTCGTCAAGCCGGAGCAGGAGGACGGCCAGCTGTGGTCTCGCAAGTTCAACCACGTGCTCCTCCCGCTCGACACCTCGGCCAAGTCAGAGGCGGTGATCGACACCGCCATCGACCTCGGCAAACTATTCGGCACCCGCTTCACCATCTTGCAAGTTCAGGGTGAGCCGTTCGCCTACGGGGGCATCCCGCCGCAATTGAGTGCCGAAGCGGTGGCAACCTTGGTCGACGATCAGGTGGCATCGATCCGGACCTATCTCGATGGCATCGTCGCCCGCTTCACCGACGCCGGACTGGAAGCCGAGGCCCTGACCGTCGCCAGCGAAAGCCCCACCGGAGGGATTCTGCAGGTGGCCGAAGACCGCGACGTAGACCTCATCGCCCTCAGCACCCACGGCGGTGGCGTCAAGAGCCTGTTGATGGGGAGCGTCACCGCCCGCGTGGTGCAGCGGGCCGAGGTGCCGATTCTGGTGGTAACTCCGCCGCGCGGCTAGCCGGATTTCCCGGCTATCAGGGAGTAGATGTTCGATATTCGATATTCGGTATTCAATCCCGAGCCCCACCGCGCGTCACACTATGTTCGGTCCCATCCAAGCGCCCGTAGCTCAACCGGATAGAGCACCGGCCTCCTTGTTCTCCTCTGGGCGGAATACAGCTGACGCGGGCGCGCTCCTTCTTTGACATGGCAGTCAAGCGGTTTGTGCGCCGGCCAACCTTTGCGCGCTTTTGAGCCGGTAGTAACAGCCTGCAGGTGATTGGCATAGTCGCTACGGGCCAGAGTACCAAGCTCAGGGGCTTAGGAGAGCATGCGCATCTCGGTAGTCGTTCCCTTCCACAACGTCGAACGGTACATCGAGAACTGTATCCGCGCTCTGCTGTCGCAGCACTATCCTCAGGACTGCTACGAAATCATTTTGGTCGATAACGACTCGACAGACGGGACAGCCGCGATCGTCCGGCGATATCCTCGAGTAAGGTTGCTATCCGAGCCAAAGGCGGGAGCCTACGCTGCTCGTAATCGAGGGGTCGCCGAGTCCGGGGGCGAGATCATCGCGTTTACCGACTCGGACTGTTCGCCCCAAGAAGATTGGTTGCAGAAGATCGATGAAGCGATGGTCGATCCGGTAGTGGCTATCGTCCAGGGTCGTCGACGCTTCGCCTGCGAGTCCTTGGGTCTATCCATCCTGAGCGATTATGAAGCGGAGAAGGCAGCGTATGCCTTTTCCGCGAGGACAGAAGAGATCTACTACGGCTACACCAACAACATGGCCGTTCGCCGAGGCGTATTCGACAGGACAGGGCCTTTCTTGGAGTTGGACCGTGGGGCTGATGTGATCTTGGTGCACCGGGTGATTGCAGAGTATTCCTGCAATGCTGTTCGGTACTCGCCGGATCTTTGCGTACGGCACTTGGAAGTGACAAGTATCTGGCAGTGGTTTCGGAAGATGCGCATCTATGGGCAGAGTTTTCGAGGGTACAGCAAGTTGGTGCCCAGCAGGCCACTAGGATCTCGCGAGAGGCTGCAGGTTCTCAGGGCCACCATCCGCCGTGGCGGATACTCTGCGGCCAAGTCGCTGCTGTCGATTGTGCTCCTGTCGGCAGGTGCGCTGTACTACGAGCTTGGGCGTAGGTGGCCGACCCGGAACGTTGTCCGGTCGAGATCGGAAGAGCGTCGGGTAGGGAAAGAGTGTAGATCTCGGTGGGCGCCGGAGCAGTAAAAAAAAA
>CAJVYZ010000415.1 GCA_913009915.1 uncultured Gemmatimonadota bacterium
GACCGCCTGACCGCCTGACCGATCGCCCGTCACCAAGCTCACCACCACTATGGTCCCCAGTCCAGCGATAAACCCTGGAATCATCTCATACAGGTCGTAAAAGTCCGCTTTGAAGGCCACCACCCAAATCACCGTCACCAGAAAACCCACCACCATCCCGGCGATGGCGCCTTGGCGAGTGGCGCCCTTCCAGAACAGGGCCGCCAGCACCACCGGGGTAAAGGCCGCGCCCAATCCCGACCAGGCAAACAGCACGAACCAGAACAGCGCTCGTACTTCGCCAAAAGCGAACATCAGGGCTACGATCCCGATGATCACCGTCATCAGTTTGCCGTAGGCCGTCAACCGCGATTCGCTCGCCTGGGATCCGAGCGTCTTCTGCACCACATCGCGTACCACCGCCGACGACGCCAGAATCAGCACCGAATCCACAGTGGACATGATGGCGGCCAGTACCAGCACCAGGAAGATGCCGGTGAACACCGCCGGGAACAGCTCGGCGCTCATGGTGGGGAAGATGGTTTCGGGGTCCGCCAAGCCGGGGAACAGCGCCCGCCCAGCCATCCCGCTCATTACCGCTCCCACGTCGAACACGATGATGCACCCCACCGCGATCAGGCCGCCGTTGGCGATGGCCCCGGTGTTCTTGGCCGAGATGAACCGGGTGAGCAGTTGTGGCGCGCCAAGGAAGGCGAGGCCGATGCCGGCGAAGCTAACGGCGCTCAACACTCCCGCCAGCGAAAAGCCGAACGATCCCATGGGCTCGAGCAGGGCCGGATCGAGTGACCGGAGTTGGTTCATCAGCGGGACCCAGCCGCCGGCGGCTGCGATGCCGACGATGGGAAGCACCAGCAACCCGGTGAACATCAACACGCCTTGCAGCACGTCGCTGTAGGCCACGGCCTTGAAGCCGCCCACCGTGGTGTAGAACAGGATCACCGCCGCGCCGATCAACACGCCGGTCGGGTAGCTCGTTCCCAGAAACGCGCTGAACGCCTTGCCCGAGGCGGTCAACTGGGCCGAGGTGTAGGCCGTCACCATGGTGACGATGATGACCATGCTGATGACGCGGATGACGTGGCGGGTGTCGCCGAACCGCGCCTCCAAGTAATCGGGAACGGTGATGGAGTCGTACTTGTCGGTCGCCTCTTTGAACGGCCGGGCCACGAAGGCCCAAGCCACGGCCACGCCCATCACTTCACCCAGCACCACCCAGAAGGCGTGGACGCCCACCAGGTAACCCATCCCGGTGAGCCCCAGCAACAGCCAGGCGCTCTCCCCCGTGGTGTTGGCGCTGAAGGCGATGACCCAGGCCGGCAACCGCTTGTGGCCGACATAGTAGCCGCTGATGTCCTTGGATTCCCGACTGCCCCAGAAGCCAATCCCGATCAGGACCAGGAGATAGGCCGCAATGACGGCGACGATGGTGGCGGACGCAGTCACCGGACGCGTCGCCCTCGCAGGTAGACTGTCACCTCGATGGCCAGGCCGATCCCCACCGAGGCGAGGATGAGCATCCAGGCACCCCACGACAGTCCGGCAATCACGGAGTTGGGCTCATGCGGTTGCCAAGCAGTCGCTGTTCGGGGGTTCAACCACGTTCTGACCGTGCACCACAACCCGGGGGATGGCAATCAGCAGGACGTTGGACACGAGGTCCTCTCTCGCGGGCATGGCGTGAAAACACCCATTTCGGCACACGATTCGCTAGATTATACGGTTCTGCGCCTGAAATCAGCAACCGGGGACACCCTGGGGAGAGTTCCATGGCCCTTACGACGGCACAAAACGTGGCCGCGGTTCAACCTGAACCGCCGGAAGACATCATCTATCCGGCCACGATACCGTTCCTTCTGGTCCACCTGGCCGCCTTCGCTGCCATCTGGACCGGGGTGACGCTGCAGGCCGTTCTGGTGGCCGTGGCGCTATACCTCATACGCATGTTCGCCGTGACAGCGGGTTTTCACCGGTACTTCTCGCACCGGACGTTCCAGACCAGTCGCCTGGGCCAGTTCTTCCTGGGCTTTCTGGCCGAGACCACCGCCCAGCGGGGCCTCCTGTGGTGGGCCGCCAAGCACCGGCACCACCACCGCTACTCAGACACCCCGGAAGACGTGCACTCTCCGCGGCACCACGGTTTCTGGTACTCGCACGTGGGGTGGATCTTCACGCAGCGTCACGGGACGGTGGACTACCGCCAGGTACCCGACCTGGCCAAGTACCCCGAGCTTCGCTTCCTCGACCGGCACCCCTACTTCCCGGCAACGGTCCTCGGCGTGGCCGTGTGGTTGTGGCTCGGCTGGACCGGGTTGGTGGTCGGCTTCGTGTGGAGCACTGTCGCGCTGTACCACGGCACCTTCGCCATCAATTCACTGGCCCACAAGGCGGGAACGCAGCGCTACGTCACGGGTGACGATTCCCGGAACAACTGGTGGTTGGCCGTCATCACCTTGGGCGAAGGTTGGCACAACAACCACCATGCCTACCAGTCGTCCACCCGTCAGGGGTTCCGTTGGTGGGAGATCGACATCACGTACTACGTGTTGCGGGTCCTCTCATGGACGCGGATCGTGTGGGATCTGCGGTCGCCGCCGGAGGAGATCGTCAAGGGCGAGCAGCGCCTGGGTCGTGGGGTAATCGAGAAGGTCTCGCGTCAGCTGGCGGCGTCATTCCCCTTGGAGCGCATTTCGGCTGAAGTACACGCCGCGCTGGACCGCACGCCGAGTCTCGAAGAACTGCGGGAGAAGGTGCGGGCGGCCACGGAGCACGCCCATGTGCTCCTGGCCGAATTGGAACTCCCGGAAATCCCCAGCCTGGAGGAGATTCGCGAGCTGGCGAGAGAGAAACTAGTGGCGACGCCGTCACTCGACGACATCGTCGAACGGACCAGGGAACTCCTGCTGGAGATGCTGGCAGTCCATCTGGAACTCAACCCGCAGAGCGCCTAGCGAGGCTACCGCCGGGTCAGTTGATCCCGCACCTCGGGATCGGCTCGGTGCCAGGTCAGGTCGAGCTGCGCCTCGGCCCGGGCGGCGGTCCGCACGTCGCCCGCACGATCGGCCGCTACGCTCAACCCGAGGAGTGACCGGGCGCGTTTGGGTGCCAGCAGCAACGCCGCCTGAAATTCCCGGCTGGCCTCCGTCGGCCGATTGAGAGCCAGCAGCAGCTCCCCCATCAATTCGTGCGACGGTTTCACGATATCGGGCGGGCCGAATTCCAGCGGCAGTCCGTCTTCCAGACGCGTGGCCTTGCGGGCCGCCAGCAGCGCCTGGTCCACCTGTCCAGCGTCGTACGTCAACATCGCTTCCAATTCGAATTGCATGATCCAGATCGGAAGAGCACACGTCTGAACTCCAGTCACACTGATATATCTCGTATGCCGTCTTCTGCTTGAAAAAAAAAAAACACACGTCTACACTCCAGTCACACTGATATATCTAGTATGCCGCCTTCTGCCTGAACACACCACACATCAGA
>CAJVYZ010000416.1 GCA_913009915.1 uncultured Gemmatimonadota bacterium
GGCGGCGGCGGGTGTCAGCGCGTAGTGCGGTTTCGCCTGATCCGGAACTACACATGGGCGCGGGAGCGGGCCCAACCGAGTTGGTTGTCGAAAACGCCGAATTCCGGCGGGATCTCAACGCGGCCATCATGCAGCTCCCCGAGCGCGAGCGTGACGTGGTGATCCTGCGGCTGCTGGAACAGCGCAGCACCCTGGAAACCGCGGCAGCACTGGGCTGCGCCGAGGGCACCGTCAAGGCGGCGTTGCACCACGCGGTGGGCAAGTTACGAACGTCAATAAAGGAGTGGGCGCCATGACTGACTGCTTGGATAGCGACACCCTGACCGCCGTGGGCCAGGCCCTCGACTGGGACGTCGACGAGCCGCTAGATCACCTCGGCGCGTGCGCGTCGTGTCGAGCATCATTAGCCACCCTGGCCGCAACGCGGCACGCGTTGGCCAAGGAGGAACTCGTCGCTCCCGAGTTGGTTGACCGCATCATGACCCAGCTGCCAGTCCATCAGGCAGAAGAATCAGGATCTGCCCGGACATGGAATCCGGTGGTGGTACTCAATGCTGGTTTGGTGATGATCACTACCATGGCCGTTGCGGCCATGGCCGCGGCCCAAAGCGGCGGTCCGCTACCAGGTTGGCCGGTAGCCGCGGCAGGACTGGCGGCGGGTATCGGGTATGTCTCGTGGCAGGAGACGACCAGAAGGAATGTCGAATAACGACCGCCGCGAATATCAAATATCGAAGTGAGGTTAGAAGTTCGAAGTTCACTTCGATATTCGACATTCCTGGCATTCGATATTCGAGATTCCTCTTAGTCCGCCTCCACCTCCGTCACCTCATCATCCCCCGGAGAATCAACCACCTCGTAGAACGCCGTACCACTCTCGTCCTCCACCTCTTCAAAGAATACCGTGTCGAATTGGTGGTAGGTGACATCTTCGTATTCGATTTCAGTGGTCCCCGCAGGCAGCGTATTCACCTGGGCCCCGATGTCGGGCTCGCCGTTGACGTACCCGGTCTCGCCGTCCTCGTCGTAAGCCACGTAGAAGTTGAAATCGACGTAGTAGTACGTCTCATCATCGGCCACGAAGCTGACGGAGCCGGCCGGGATGGAATCGATCTCCTCCGCCGGCGGCTGGGGTTCCACCAGGTAGACCGACCGGCCCGCGTCGTTGGTCGACTTGGTGTAATACGACCGATCGAACTGGTAGAGCGGCTCCTCCCCTTCATCGTCGTGGGCCACGGCGGAATCCGGAAGAGTGCTCACTTCGGCGCCTACCGGGGGGTCGACCACGACGTAGCCACCGCTCGAAGGCTGCCAGAATCCCCAATCGGCGTAGCTGTAGGTCTGGCCATCGACGGTGACAGTCTCACCCCCTTCCGGCAAAGCGTCGGCCTGATAGCCGACCGGGGGTGCGGTGAGCACATGACCCTCTTCGCCTTCGTACAGGACCGGCCGATACCACGGGTTGTAGTACACGTAGGTGGTGCTGTAGACCACCACGGTCGTCGAGGAAGACGAATTGGCGATGGCGGAAAATGTCGCCCACCTGATGATGAACCTTCCCACCCAGAATCCGCCGTACCACCGGCGGTGGCGCCAGTAGCGGTGGTGACGCCAGACGCCTCTGCGCCAGCGGCGTGAGTGATGGACCCGGCGAGCGCGGTGACGCCGTCCGTGACGGGCCGTCGGGCGTCGCCTGGGCACCGCGCGGCGTCCGCCGGCTCGACCAGTCCTCCGCCCGGTCGAACCGCGGTTGTGGCTGCTGCTTCGAGTGGCCTGATTGCGGGAAGAACTGCCGCTCCGGTTGGCGCTGGATGAATGGCTGGTCGATCCGGACCGGGCCGAGCCTCCTCGATTCACGTTGGAGCTCGAATGAGCCGAGCGGCCGCCCCCGCCCCCGCCTCCGCTCCGGCGTTGGGCCTCGAGGATCGGGCCAGCAGTGAACCACAAACCGAGCGCCATCCAGACGGCCGTTCGAAAGGCCGTGCGTCTGATAACCTTCCTGCGTCGAGCGGTGGTCATGGGCGGATCACCGGAACGACGTCGATCCGTTCCGCCTCCGGTGGTGGGGTGAATTGGAACAGGGTCGGATCGGCCGGCAACGTGGTGGACCACTTGCTGAAGCGGGCGATGTAGGCCGGCATGCCTTCATCCTCGATGAACACTATGGCCATCTTGGCCGGGAACGGATCGCCCTGCTGGACCCAGACCTGGATGTCCGCTCCAGGCCGGCGAATGGCCACGTGATCGGTCCACCGGCCATTGACCCACGCCTCGCCGATATACCAGACCGAGGTGATGTCGTCGCCGAGCCATACTTCCTGGGGATCGCGGGAGAGAAGGTCGGGAAACGGCACGTCGACCATGTACTGATCCACCAACTCCTCGACCATCTCGGGGATGTCGCCTGGAATACGAATCTGACCCCAGATGTTATCCGGTTGGCGGATCATGCTGAAGCGGCCGTTGTCGTACCAGGCCGAATCCACCGTGGCGTCATCCCTGAGCGTGACCCAGAAGATCTGGTCCGGCTTGCGGATGGCGACGCGCTGCAACATGTCGAAATGCAGTTTCTGGCCCGACTCCTGGACCGACTCCCAGGTCACCCGTGCCTCGAAGGCCAATTCCGGATGCCCCCTCATGAAGTCGACCATCCGTTGTACGACCTCCCGGCCCTCGGGCAGGTCGCCGACGCCGTCCGCCAGGGCGGAGGGCAGCCATTCGTCATCCTCGGCCGGAGCCGGGGCACTGCACCCGGCGAACAGACCGGAAGCAGCGATGGCAATGAAGAGAGCGGCCCAACGACGCGGGTGCTGAGCTGGATGGAGACTCATGGAACCGATGCCTCGATGGAGAAGAACTACTGGGAGGTAGATCGGGATCTTACGACGAAAGCCATACGATGGGAAGCGGGGACCCCACACGCCTGTGGAATTCTTTCTCCTTGCTACGGCCCTAGCGCGTAGGAGACTCCCAAACTCACATAGAACGGGTTGCCCCCATCCGTATCTCTGAGGGTGAAGCGCGGCTCAACCAGCAGACCGAAGCGCCCTCCAGGTGTTTCTACCGCCAATCCGGCGAACAGGTTCAGGCCGACGTCCGAGCTCCAGGCGTTGTTGACCTTGCGGTTGAGAATCGCAAAACCCGTCCCTACGTAGAACAGCTTGCGATTTCCGATCCGGATGGAGGCGTCGATGTTGCCCTGCCAGGCGTCGCCCACGTCGACGAAGAAGTAGTCGGCACTAGGGAGGAGCTCGATGACCTCGCCAATGGGAATGCGGACAGCCGCACCGGCGGCGCCAGTCTCCCGTTCGGTTTCCCAGCCGCCGCGCAGCACGATTCGGGTACGGTTCTGCAGTCCCTGGGCGTGCCCCAGGACTGGAAGGATGGCGCCAAGGAGGAGAGCGATCAGCCAGACCCGTCGGTGATGCAACATGCCGGGGGAAGCGCCTGCGTGGTCACGTTCAGGCGAG
>CAJVYZ010000417.1 GCA_913009915.1 uncultured Gemmatimonadota bacterium
GGCCTGCGCTCGCACGGTCGGGATCAGGGGGGACCTCGGGGCCGCGGGGCGCGATGGCTCCCTGCCGCACACGCCGTACGCCGTCGCCGCTTACTACGTCATCAAGCCGGCAGAAGCGTCGGCCAATCTGGCGCGCTACGACGGCGTTCGCTATGGCCAGCGGCGGGGTGACGGCGTCGACGTCGGGACACTGTACCGGGCCACGCGGGGTGAAGGGTTCGGACCGGAGGTCAAGCGGCGCATCATCATCGGCACCTACGTGCTGAGTGCCGGATACTACGACGCCTACTACACCAAAGCCCAGCAGGTGCGGGCGCTCATCGCCAACGATTTCGACCGGCTGTTCCGCGAGGAAGGCATCTCGTATCTGTTCACGCCGACCACCCCGACCGTGGCCTTCCGGGCCGGAGAGAGGACCGACGACCCGGTGCAGATGTATCTGGCCGACATCTTCGTGGCCGCGGTCAGTCTGGCGGGCCTCCCGGCACTGAGTCTGCCCATCGGCCGCAGCGGCGGCCTCCCGGTGGGCGGTCATGTCATTGGCCCGCAGTTGGGTGAAACGGGATTGCTGGAAATCGCCGCGGTCATCGAGGGCGCCGTACCGGCAACCGAAGAAGCGCTCCCATGACGTGGGAAAGCGTGATCGGCCTCGAGGTCCACATCCAGTTGGCCACGTACAGCAAGATGTTCTGTGGTTGTTCCACCAACTTCGGCGATCCGCCCAACACCAACGTGTGCCCCGTGTGTCTGGGACTCCCTGGGGCTCTGCCGGTGCCCAACCGGGAGGCCGTGCGTCTGGGCGTGGCCGCGGCGTTGGCGATCGGCTGTACCGTCCACGAACGCAGCGTCTTTGCCCGCAAGAACTACTTCTACCCCGACCTCCCCAAGGGATATCAGATCTCGCAGTTCGACGAGCCGCTGGCCACCGGAGGCCAAGTGTGGTTCGACTCGCCCGATCGCGGCCGGATGGCCGTGTCCATCACCCGCCTCCACTTGGAAGAAGACGCCGGGAAATCACTCCACGACCGGATTCCGGGCAAGACGGCCATAGATCTCAATCGCGCGGGCGTGCCGCTGGCGGAAATCGTCAGCGGCCCGGACCTGCGTTCGCCGGCCGAGGCGCGGGCCTACCTCACAGCGTTGAAACAGATCCTGCTGTACACCCGCGCCAGTGATTGCAACATGGAGAAGGGGAGCCTCCGGGTCGACGCCAACCTGTCGATCCGCCACCCCGGCGAGGCGAAGTTGAACACCAAGACCGAAGTCAAGAACATGAACAGCTTCGCCAACGTGGAGCGGGCCTTGACGGCCGAGCGCCAACGGCAAATCACGGTGGTCGAATCGGGGGGCGCGGTGGAGCACGCCACCTTGTTGTTCAACGCCGGATCGGGCACGGTACGCCCGATGCGCTCCAAAGAGGAATCGCACGACTACCGGTATTTTGCCGAGCCCGACCTCCCGCCGCTGGTACTAACCCGGGCGTGGATCGACGAACGTGGCACCGAACTCCCGGAACTCCCCGACGCCAAACGGGAACGGCTCGTCGCGGCGTTCGACCTCTCCGACTACGACGCCAAGGTCCTCACCAGCGACGTGGCCTTGGCGGGATACTACGAGGAAGTCGTGGCCGAGGGCGCCGACCCCAAGGCGGCGGCCAACTGGGTCATGGGCGAAGTCATCGGGCGGTACAACCAGGAGGGGCGCCTGGTGGTGACGGCCGGCAGACTGGGGCAACTCATCGGCATGGTGAAGGCCGACGTGGTGAGCCTCCAGGCGGCCAAGCGAGTGTTTCAGGAACTGGACGACACCGGCAACGACGACCCCCAGGCGGTGGCCCAACACCTGGGACTGCTGCAAGTAGGTGACAGTGACGCCCTGGGCACCTGGGTCGAGGAGGTGCTGGCCGACTACCCCGAAGAGACGCAACGGTTCCGCAGCGGCGAGGCCAAGCTGATGGGCTTCTTCGTCGGTCAGGTCATGAAGCGCAGCAAGGGAAAGGCCGATCCCAAGAAAGTGCAACCGGTGCTGCGGCAGAAACTGAAGGGTTAAGTAAGAGGGCTAAGTAAGAGGGCTAAGAGGGCTAAGAGGGCTAAGACGGCTAAGAGGGCTAAGAGGGCTAAGAGGGAAAAGGATGACTTCTTGGGGACCTCTTTTCCCTCTTAGTCCTCTTAGCCATTTATTTCAGTCCTCTTCGCCCGCCTTGCCCTCTTCTCCCTCTCCCAGCAGATCCTTGAGTACCCGGTCCACCACCTCGGACACCGAGCCGGTCAGAATGGTCGCCAGCACATCCATGGCCTCGCTGGCGAGGTCGTCGGGATGTTTGCGATCCTTGCTCATGCGAACGATGTGGCCCAGCAGGATCGGCACGGTGCCCTCGGGTTCTCCCATGGCCATAGCCTCGCCGCCGCTTCCCTCAGGCCCCCCCGGGAACTCGAAATCCGGCCGGGGCACCGACGCCTGCCACGGTTCTTCGGGGTCGTCGTCTTTGTCCTCGTCCATGTCGGGTGGGAGGAGGGTGGTATCTACGAAAGCCAGCAAGCGGCATTGCAAACCCGGTGGTTCCTCGAAACCGAGCAGGCCGAGGTGTACCGGGTCGGCGAACAGCGCGTGGTCCTCGACCGCTGCCAGTGCCTCGGGCGGGACGACACACCGGGCGATCAGGCGCCCCTCGTAGAACGTGCCCAGACACACGGCGTCGTCGGGCGTACGTTCGTCCAGAACCTCGCGCACGGTGATGTCGATGGCCGAACTGGTGGTAACCATTACGAACGGGGGTGGGGACGGCTCGTCCTGAGGCTGGTCGGGCGACCAGTCGTTCATGGCATGATTCCGTGGGAGGCGACCGTCTCCTGCCACGGACGAACTTGGGCCGATGCATCCCAGTGCCCCAGCGACTCGGGGGGGAGGCCAAATTCTTCTTCGACCGCCTCCGCCAGCGGGCGGCCGTTGCGCCCGCCACCGATGCGCTGGTACTGGCGGCGCAACTCCTTGGACTGACGCAGGGACTGGTTGCCTGAGGGGTCCAGCTGCCGGGCCATCAGGTTCTCGTCGGTCAGCATGTCCACGATGAGATCGAACGACCACGCCATGTGGTCCTCCACGTGATCGTCCTGGAGATCCCACCGGCTCTGCTCGCGCGCCACTCGAAATGCGGTCTGCCACCCCTGCGTCTCCGTCAGATGCACCATACCGCGGAACAACCGGCGGTTGGTTCGCACGCTGAAGATCGTGGGCGAGATGATTTGATCGAGCAGGCCGTCGGCCGACGAGTGATCCATGGTGATGATGGCTTTGGCTTGCTTGGCGTAGGAGTCGCCCAGGTGGGCCTCGAAACGGCTCTCCCAGTAGGCGTGCCCCACCGACGGCGTTCTGCGGGTCACGGCCCGCTGCCGGGGGCCGAAGCATTTCTGCGTCACCGCGTCGGCCGACAGGTCTGACTGGTCACCCCAGCCGAAGGCGCGGAGTGC
>CAJVYZ010000418.1 GCA_913009915.1 uncultured Gemmatimonadota bacterium
CGAATGAACTGTGTCCTGCAACTCCTGCTCGACCAGGTCGGCGGTTATCAGCTCCTGCGAATAAAGCGCCGAAAACCGGCGAACGAGATTTTCCAGTTCCCGCACATTGCCGGGCCAGCGGTATTGCCGCATCAAATCCAGCGCACCCTTGTCGAGGGTTTTAACCGGCAGGCCCTCGGATACCCCGATCGAAATAAAATGACGCACCAGATCGGCAATATCTTCCGGGCGTTCGCGCAAGGGCGGTAATCTGAGTGGAACCACATTCAGCCGGTAATAAAGATCCTCGCGAAACTGGCCACTGTCGATAAGAACTTTTAAATCCTTGTTGGTGGCGGCGATTATACGCACATCGGTCTTGATCGGCGTGCGCCCGCCAACAGTCATATATTCACCCTGCTGCAATACCCGCAGCAACCGGGTTTGTGCTTCCATCGGCATGTCACCGATTTCATCAAGGAACAACGTGCCGCGATTGGCCTGTTCAAACCTTCCTGCCGAACGCGCCAGCGCACCGGTAAATGCTCCGCGCTCATGGCCGAAAAGTTCCGACTCGATTAAATCGCGCGGTATGGCAGCCATGTTGATAGCGACAAACGGACCTTTCGAGCGCTTGCCATAATCATGCAGCGCGCGGGCCACCAGTTCCTTCCCCACCCCGGTCTCGCCTTCGATGAGGACCGTGGCGTCGGTGGCGGCCACCTGCTCCACTCGGTGCAGCACGTAGCGCAACGCGTCGCTCTCCCCGATCATTTCCTCGAACCCGTGCGACGAGAGTACCTCAGCCCGCAAGTAGAGGTTCTCTTCGGCCAGCCGGTCCTTGAGCCGTTTCAATTCGGCTAGCGCCTGGTCACGAGCCTCCTCGGCCTCGACGCGATCGGTCAAGTCGGTCCCGACTCCGACGGCTCCACACAGCGTCCCGCTCGAGTCGAACAGGTCGACCGTGGACCAAAGCACCCGGCGTTCGAC
The DNA here is from genome assembly GCA_913009915.1 of uncultured Gemmatimonadota bacterium. Lineage (GTDB taxonomy): Bacteria > Gemmatimonadota > Gemmatimonadetes > Gemmatimonadales > GWC2-71-9 > N074bin45. Next base: position 970 of record CAJVYZ010000418.1, read on the forward strand.
GCCGTCCTTGGTGGTGAACACCTCCTCCGTGTGTTCGGGAGCCTCGCCGGCATGGGCGCCCGGGTAGAGGGCCGTTCCTTCCCGGAAGAGCGAAGTGATCGGCCGGCCGCGCACATCGTCCTCGGCATATCCCATCACCGACTCAAAGTACGGGTTGCTGTACTCGATACGCCCGTCGGCGTCCACCCCGATCACCATCAGCTGCACGCCTTCAAGGAGCGACCGCCAGCGAAGCTCGTTGGCCACGACCTCGCGCGACAAGACAGACGCCCGGACCACTTCGCTCGAGAGACCGAGCCCCACCCAGGTGATGACGATCATAAAGGAGAATGACGTGACATAAGGAGTGCGGAGGAGGCCCACGTCGACCAAGGGTTCGTACACGACGTACAACAGCAGGAACACCAGGAAGCTCCCACCCAGGCTGATGGCATGCTCCCGGGACCCTTGCCGCCATTGACGCTGGAGGCTGTCGACTACCAGAATCGTGAGGAGCACACCAGGGGCCTGAACCAACGACCATCTCAGGAGGCTGGTCGACCCCACAGCCACAGTAATCGATTCGCCCCAGAGAAGAGTCGCGGTGCCCAATCCGTCTATTCCAGTGTAGACCAGGGTAAAGGGCGCCACCAGGTTGATCGCCGCATCCAGCGCCAGAATGCCGGTAATGGTCCACGCGAGCCAGCGGCGTGCCGCTCCCGTATGGGCGACCACGAACCACGTCAGACTGATAAGGAAGAAGATGATGGAGAAGATGGCCCACCGCAGTGCCTGGACATACGCGGATACGCTGCCGGCAGAATACAGCTGCGAATCCCAGAGTGCGTTGCCCGCCACGGCTATGCAGGCCAGAGCAAACAGCCCATACGACGCCATCTCCCGCCGCCGCAACCACACGTTGCCGGTGAGAGCGGCCATCGTGAGACAGGCGCCGGCTACCATGTACAGGGCTATGGAGAGGTGGGACACGTCAGACGGAATTTTCCGAGGACATCAATGGCAACCCTAGTGCTGAACCGCGCTCGCGGAAGTTTCGAGGTTGGCAATATTGCTCCGCATCACCGAAAGGTAGTCACCCGTGGCCGGACGGTTGCCGGCGGGGTCGAACACGGCCAGCCGTAGTCCCATGCCTGCCAGTCGCTCGCGCGTTTGCGGCAACGGCTCCGCTTCCCACAACATCACTCCTGCCCCACTGCGGGCGCGCAAGCGCTCGAGATCACTCCACGCCAGCTCGGACGGAGCTTCATCAGGCTCGAAGTGTACGCTGCTCAACTGAAGATCATAGCGCCGGGCCAAGTATTGATAGACAGGGTGCGAGGCGAGTAACACCCGGTTGGAGCCACCGAACGCGTCGGCCAGTTCCCGGTCTAGTTCCTCGAGATCGACGATCAGACGCTCGAGGTTGCTCTGGATCTCATCGCGTTCGGCCGGACGAATGGCCATGATGGCCTCGGCGACGGCCGTCGCCTGTACGATGGCAATCGTCGGATCGAGCCAGGTAGTGAACGCTACTTCGCCGTGACTGTGTTCCCCCTCAGGACCGTGGGTGTGACTCACATTTCCCTCGACCACGAGGTATTGCTCCTCCACGCCTGCTGAGGTGACGATGATCCTGGACGCGGGCAGTGTGGCCACCGCGGTCCATTTGGCGTAGCCGGCACCGTTCAGCAGGATGACGTCGGCGGCCTGGATGCGTCCGATGTCCTCCGGCGTGGGCTGCCAGAAGGCGGGATCGATCCCGTCCGGTACCGGGTAGTCGACCCGCACCAGATCTCCGCCGATCCGTTCGGCCATGTATGCCAGCGGATAGTTGACCGCCACCACCATCAACTTCGAATCGTCACCAACCATCGATTCACGCCTGGTATCATCAGACTCGCCCCCGCACCCCAGAGCGATCGCTATCGTGCACCAAGCCGCAACATGCCGCATAGTTTCTCTCTCCTCAGACGCCAGCCTTCACACGCCAGTTCCGACGTTAAAACGTCGGCTCGGCGCTACGCGATCCGTCGTAAACGACGGAACGCCCCAAGACCATTCATGGTCCCCCGCTGCAGGCGCCGAGCCGCGGATTCATCCGCGGACCCACACCAACGCCCAGAGCCCTACGTCCTACGCACTTCCTAACATCACATCCTCACCAAATACCTAGCCACCACCCCCGCAAACCGACTGGTCACCACCGTCAGCACCCCCGCCAACACCAGACCCAGCAACAGCACACCGACTACTTCCGAAGCCATCAGGGTACCGATAGTATGCCGTGCCGCACCGATCTTGAAAATGGTCATCATTTCCCTGCGCCGGAGCCGGAGAGAGAGCCAGAACACCAGACCCGCCGTAGCTACCGTCGCCAGCCCCAGCAGGGCCGCCAGATCGGAAGAGCACACGTCTGAACTCCAGTCACACTGATATATCTCGTATGCCGTCTTCTGCTTGAAAAAAAAAAAAACAATGTAATCATTATATCCACTACACTCCAAATACGAACATCCCT
>CAJVYZ010000419.1 GCA_913009915.1 uncultured Gemmatimonadota bacterium
TAGCCACAGGCGCTATAAGCGATGGGTAGAGGGCGAAGTAGGCGTACACGCGAGCGGCCGGCTGCGCGGCGGTGTAGGTGTTGTACAGCGCCGCGGCCACCTGCAGGGCCATGGCCTCGCTGGGTGTCGCCACTTGGCTGGCGTAGGTGCGGTCCAGCGTCTGCGGCAGGCCCTGCGCCGCGGTCAGGATCTGTACTATGCCCACCGTCCACGGAACCAGAATGCTTTCACCCTGGCCGCCTATCCCGATGGCCGATGGCGAGCAACTGTTGTCCACGGTGAAGATCGGCGGGAACGGTGCCTGGGGAACGCCGGGGCACGCGCCGGTCTTGAGGCACCAATAGGTGGCGCCGCGGGACGCGAATGGGATGAGAGCCACGTCGCCGACTGATATCAAGGCAGCGCTGGCGCCCACCGCGTCGACCGCGTCGAGGATGGCGCCATAGCGGGTCTCGAAGTCCGCCTGCGACGTGATCTCGGCCGGATCGCCGGGATTGGTGCTGCTGGTGAGGGCGCCGAGCACGTCATTGTTGCCGATCCACACGGACACGAACGTCGGGTTGGCGTCGGTCATCGCCTGGACCTGGGTCTTGCCGCCCAGAATCAACATGGTCAGCAGGTTGGCGTTCGACTGAGCGTCGAGATTGTTGAGTGGATCGATGACGTGGGCGCCGGGAACCGCCAGGTTGCTGAAGAACGGCGGCAGCGGCTCATGACTCCGGAGCGCGCACCCAGTCGGCAGTGCCGGCGGGACGCGTTCCTGGGTCAGGTTGTTGACGAACGGCGGCGGGCAGCCGGGCATGTTGAGAGACGGCACGGCGAAGCTGGTACCCACCGCGCGAGCGAAGAACACCGGGTAGGACAGATTTTGTGTGCTGTCGTTGATGCCGGCCGATTGGAATCCGGCGGTAATACTGTTGCCGATCGACAGGTAGCGCCGCATCAACTCCCCGGTGTTGGGGAGCGGCGCCGCGCCGAGTTGTTCGTCGACATAGCACGAGGTGACCCAGGGGAGGGCCAGCGCGAGCACAGCGAGCAGTTTCAACGTTTTCATCGCGAAGGTCTCCTGGGCTAGAAGTTGTAGATCAGTGACAGGCCGAACAGGTGGGCGTCGAACTGGTAGAGTCCGTCGTTCACCCCCGCGGTGGGGGTGTCGGTACCACCGTCGGTGGACCGGCCCCGCCGGTCGGCCTGGTCGATGTACTGGTAGGCGGCGTCGAAGCGCAAGCCCTTGGTTATCCTGGTGCCGAATCCGATGGTATACTCCGAGCGGGCCCCCTCGGGAAGAAGTGGCGTAACCGTCTCCGCCGGTGCCGCCGCGCCGTGCGTCAGGAAGCCGAGCCGTAGCTGGGTGTCGCCGCTGAAGGCGTACTCACCGCCCAGGCGCAGGGCATGGGTCTCCACGAAGTTCTCCTGCAAGGTGACGGTACCGATGCGCTCGAATTCGATGGGGAGCACCTCGAACACGCTCCAGTTGGTGTACTGGTAGTCCACCAGGAGTTTGATCTGTGGGGAAACCTGCAGCGCGGTTCCCAAGACCAACTGCTCGGGGAACCGCAGAACCGTATTGGCGCCCTGGTCGGACAACGTCCCGCCGTCGGCAAACAGCGGTGCTACTATCGCGTCCACCGGCGTGCCGGCGGGCACCGTGCCACCCGGCAATGGGAGGTCAACGGGTACGAACAGGCCGGTCTCGATCTGGGAGATCTTCACCTCACCACCGTCCAGAGTGGCTTTCTGCCGGGACAGGTAGCGGACGCCGAAGCTGATCCAGTCGGTGGCCTTGGCCATGACGCCGAGGTTGTAGCCGATGGTGGTGCCGCTGCCGTCGAGTTGGACGTCGGCGAAGTCCGTGCGGTTGGGGAGGCCGAAGGCGGCAAAAGTAGTCGTGGTGCCGGGAACGATCTGTTCCGAGAGGTCCAGGTGCTGCTTGAGCTCGACGCTCACGATGTTGAAGTCGACCCCGCCACCGATCGACAGCCAGTCGTTCACCTTGTACGCGACGGTTGGCTGTATGTAGATGGCCGCGATTTTGGCGTTGTACCCCAGGAAGCGGCCCTGGGCCGTCTCTTCCCATTCCGTTTCCAGGCCATAGGGCGCGAACACGCCCAGCCCGAGAGCCAGCCGGTTCTTGAGAGGGATGGCCAGGAAGAACGTCGGCACCGGGATGGCCGTGCGCTTGAGGTCGTCCCGTTCGAGTGTTGCCTGGTTGGTGAAGTTGCCGCCGGCCGCAATGAACGTCACGCCGGCGTTCACTACCTTGTTCTCCAGGTGGGCGATACCGGCGGGATTGAAGAACATCGACGAACCGTCGAGACACGGATCGGCCACAGTGGCGCCGCCACGGCCCATGGCGCAGGCGCCGTGTTCGTACACGCCGTACCCCTGTGCCGATGCGGTCGCAGGAAGGGCGAGGGCCCCAAGGGCCAGCCCTGTCGCAGCACACCACACACGAAGTCTGTGCATAGAAAACTCCTGGGATGAAGGCAGGGTGAGCCGCCCCGACCACTGATTTTGGGGAAGCTGCCCGAATATACACATCGTCAGTGGGAATGCACGTCAGGTGCTTGGCCGGCCACCAGTGCCACCCGAGCTTCCGGAGCACCGTCGATGGCTATTTCGAACCAGTAGCTCCCCGGATGTGGCAGGGGGACGTCAAACACCAGCACCGCCCCGGCCTCCAATTGGGTCACGCCCGCCGGGGGTTCCCCGAACTCGACCGTGCCTTCGCCCCCCAAGTGCTCGACCCCGCGCTCGTCGACGAACCGAATGGCGATCTTGTGATTCCCGATTTCCGTGCGCGAGCCGCGCACGCGAAGGACCAGATAGGTCCGGGGGTGTATCGCTGGGAATGCCGGCACCCACACATTCTGGAACATGCCCAGCACGGAAAGTTTCCCGTGTTGGTCGATCAGGGCATAGTCCGCCAGGGCGGCGAAGTCGATGTGCATAGGCCTAGACGAGAAGTTGGGCCGAGGGACAGCGATCCGCCAGGACGCAATCGGTACATCGCGGCCGGCGGGCGATGCACACCTGTCGTCCGTGACTGATCAGCAGGTGCGCCAGCAGGGCCCAGTCCTTCTTCGGGAACAGCGGCATCAAGTCCCGCTCCACTTTGACGGGATCTTTTTCATCGGTCAGTTCCAGCAACCGGGCGATGCGGCCCACGTGGGTATCCACCACCACGCCTTCGTTCTTTCCAAAGGCGTTTCCCAGCACCACGTTGGCGGTCTTGCGGCCCACCCCGGGAAGGGCCCGAAGCGCCTCCATGGAATCGGGGACTCGACCGTCGTGGTCGGCCACCACCGCCTGCGCCATGCCGATGAGATTGGCCGCCTTGTTGCGAAAGAACCCCGTCGACCGGATCAGATCTTCCAGGTCGCTCTGGCGGGCGCGGGCCAGTGCATCCGGCGTGGGGTATTTCTCGAACAGCGCCGGGGTCACCAT
>CAJVYZ010000420.1 GCA_913009915.1 uncultured Gemmatimonadota bacterium
CACTGTTTTGTTTTTTTTTTTTTTCTCTTTCTCTCTTTTTTTTTTTAATGATACGGCGACCACCGAGATCTACACTCTTTCCCTACACGACGCTCTTCCGATCTCTTCCGAGTCCTGAAAGCCGCTCGGCACACGCCCGAGAATGTCCTCGGAAAGTGGAACCATCAACGAGGCCACAGATCCAAGCGAGGCAGGGTCCTGGGCAAAAAAGACATCAGCGGGAGAGTTCTGACCCTCTTCGAGAAGGGTGGCGGCGAGTTCGGTGCTGCCCCCGTAACGGACATCGACTTGAATGCCGGTTTCCTCCGTGAACTCCTCGACAAGGACTTCAATCAACTGTTCACCCCTGCCCGAGTAGACGACTAATCTAGTCTCCGATGGGGGTGTGGCCTCTGACTCCGACGATCCACAAGCAGCGGCGATCAGAGCGAACAGTGCCAGCAGTATCGTGAGGTCACGCCTGCCAGGGGTCATAAAATTTACACTACCTGGATAGTGTAAATCTGTCCATAAGCCTGACGGATGACGTTAGGGGAGCCTTACACATTCGTACCCTTCGGAGGTTCGTACATTCGCGCCACATCAATGGAGGGTCGTTGCACGTTGCCGTTCAGGCACATGTCAATCCTCAGCGGGAATGATGGTCACCGGGCACCTCGCGTGTTGCACCACCTTATGGGTGACGGAGCCGAGCAAGAGGCCGGAGAGTCCGCCAAGGCCGCGGCTGCCGAGCACTATCAGCTCGTAGCCCTCTGAGCGATCGACTAGCTCTCCGGCGGGATTCCCGCTGTTGATGAACTCGATCTCTATGGCGACGTCTTGCGGATTGTGGACCGCGTCGACAACTTCTTGCACGACCATTTTGGCGGAGGCCTCCAAGTCATAGCGGGGAATGACCTGGGCAACCACCGGCAGGTCCATGTAGTAGATGTACTCGGCCTTGTAGGCGTGCAGCACCTCGACGCTGGTCTTGCGTAACGCTGCCTCCTGGACCGCCCATTGCAACGCCCGGCGGGAACCGGCCGACCCGTCGACTCCGACCAGAATTGATCTCATGGTTTCTCCTTCGCTCGCCTCCATCGTCGGGTTGCCGGGTCCCGCTTGGCAGGGCCAAGCGACCCTTCAGAATCCGGCTTTCGTCCCATTCGAGTGCTGGGCCGGTGGTGCGGTGTTCCTCGGGAAACGAAGTGCCGTTTATTGTGTTGGGCAATGCCCGACATCACGACCCTGGTCACGTTTTCGGCCGCCGCCCTGGTTCTGTTCATCATCCCAGGGCCCGCGGTGTTGTACATCGTCGCGCGCAGCGTTGCCCAGGGAAGGAAGGCAGGGCTGATGTCCGTCGCGGGGATCCACGTCGGCAGCGCCCTCCATGTTGGTGCTGCCGTTGCCGGCTTGTCGGCTGTGCTGGTCCGGTCATCTACTGCATTCACGATCGTCAAGTGGGCGGGTGCCGGGTATCTGATTTACCTTGGAGTTCGCACTCTTCTAGGCGGATCCGGAATCGGCGGGTCCGAGACGGAGGTCGATTTGCGATCTTCTCGGCGCCTGTTCACCGACGGCCTCTTTGTGAACCTGTTCAACCCCAAAACCGCCGTTTTCTTTCTTGCCTTCGTTCCGCAGTTCGTCGATTCGAATGGCGGGTCGAGCACTCTCCAGCTACTTGTATTGGGAGCCCTCTTCATTGTGTTGGGGGTCATAAGCGATGGTGCGTACGTTCTGGCGGGGGCGGGAATCTCGCGTCGGGTCCGCGCCTCGGATTTGGCTCATCGTCGCATTTCGAGAGGGGCAGGCCTTTCGTACCTCGGGTTGGGCGTTTGGGCCGCGCTTTCAGGTGGCGGGAAGCCGTCTACATAACAAGAGTACAGCTCGGGTATTTTGGTGGATATCTTGCATCCGGTCGCTGTCCGTTCTGTCTACTGGGTGTCTTGTCGAAGATCCTTCGGCCCATCGCCGGCGAGGAGCCGAACCGCTCGGTGGATTCAGGCTGAGCCGACCGCTAGGTATGCCCAGAGCAAGAAGATGCCCAAAGTCATTGGCCGCCGGCGATCGCAGGGTCCGCAGGTTTCGAGGTTGTGACCGGGGCTCGTCTGGTCATCAAGACGAAGACGAGCACAAGCACGGCGGCAAGCATCGCCGTTGGCGTGATCTCCTCATTTAGCAACAGCGAGGCCCAAAGCAGGGTCAGAATCGGTTGAGTCAGTTGGATTTGGCTCACCCTCGCGACACCGCCTTTGCTGAGCCCCGCGTACCAAGCAAAAAATCCGACGAGCATGCTGAAGATCGTCACGTATGCGAACCCGGCGACGCTCGCCGCGTCCGCTTCGATGATCCCGTGGCTCACCATTGCGATGATCGCCACCGGCAGCGTGATCGGCAGCGCCAGCACGAGGGCCCAAGAGATTGTCTGCCAGCCGCCGATAGACCTGCTGACCGAACCCCCCTCCGCATATCCAATGGCGGCCGACGCCACCGCCAAGAGGAGCAGTGCGTCCGCCGGTTCCGGGCGCCCTCTGGTGCCGGTCACAATCGCGAACACAACGACGGTGATCAGCCCGCCTGTCGCCGCCAGCCAGAATGATCGGCTGGGTCTTTCGCCATGTCTGAGCGTCGCGACAAGGGCGGTTGCCGCCGGGAGCATCCCAACCACGATGGCGCCACGCGACGCAGGAACGCTGACGAGGGCAAGGGCCGTGAACAGCGGGAAACCGACGACGACACCGCCGGCGACCACCGCCAGGCGGCGGAATGTGGCCAAGTCGGGGATCGGCGTCCTTTTCACGGCCAGCACGGCCGCGGCGAGTAACCCGGCGCCCACTGCACGACCTATGCCAACCGTCCACCCGCCAAAAACCGGAACAGCCACTCGAGTGGCGGGCAGTGTGAACGAGAAGATCAGTACGCCGATCGATCCCAAAACGAGACCGAACGCTTCCTGTGGTGGGGCGGTAGCGCTACTCTCCGAACTCATGTCCAACGATAGCGCACCGGCTCGGGTGAGGACCCACCTCGAAGGGTTTGTCAAGAGCGGGACAGCCGGAGACAGATTGCCTTCCGTGCGGGCGCTGATGGCTGAGCTTGGCGTCGGTCCGGCCACCGTGCGCCAAGCCGTCTCCGACCTGGTCAGGACCGGCACGGTGGAGACCGTCCCGGGAAGCGGTACGTTCATTGCCCGTCCCCGAGATCTGAAGAGCGAGTCGAGCGATCGAAGCTGGCAAACCATCGCGCTGGGAGCCGGGCAGACCGGCGTCGACCTGTTGGCACCGCTTAGGTCGATCCCCACCAGCGACACCATCGACCTGGCCAGCGGCTACCCCGATGAGAGTCTGCAACCTGTGGGACTGTTGGCTCGCGCGATGCGGGCCGCGGCTCGCCGGCCCGGCACGTTCGGCAGAGCGCCGAGCGCAGGCCTCGCGCCTCGGCGTGCTTGGTTTGCCGGCCCGC
>CAJVYZ010000421.1 GCA_913009915.1 uncultured Gemmatimonadota bacterium
ATGTACGAGGTGAGTAGTGGGCGTCTATACACTCTGGGCGTAAAGGTGAGTTGAAAAACGCACTTGGGGCACTGGCCGCACCATCTTTTCTGTGTTTTGTTTTTTTTTTTTTAATGATACGGCGACCACCGAGATCTACACTCTTTCCCTACACGACGCTCTTCCGATCTGTAGACGACCGCTATCTCGGGCGCGGCGACCGAAACCAACGGCGAGGCAGCGAACGAGCCTGTGATGGCCCAACGCTTCGTGTTGCTCGCGGCGAGATCCTCCAGGAACTGTTCGGGCCTGGCGGATGCGACCCAACTTGTCGTCTGGTTGGAGTCGAGCAACGAGTAGCTGGTGGTGAGTTGGCGCAGCAGCGGCTCCCATTCGACCTGCTCGACAGGACCGCGAGGAACTCGGCTGATCAGCAACTCATCGGCCAGCGCGCTCAACAGTCGGGAGACGTAACCAGCGTCAGCGTCGATGGCGTTGGCGAGGGCGCTCACCCCGTAGGGAGGTTGCACTTCAGCGAGCGTGCGCAGCAGTGCCCACGCCCGCGGGCCGCGAATGTTCAGCCGTGTCACAGATGGGGGCGACGGGTCGCGTTGCGCCCCTTCGGTACGGAAGACAATCCCGGGTCGGTTCACCACCACACTGACGTTGCCGGTCTGATCGACGTAGTCATATCCGATTTTGGCGAGAAGCTCGCGACTGCGAGGGCTAAGCCATTCACCAGCGATGATCGTGGTGGCCTCGGGCTCGGGAAGCGCGACAACATCGCGGGGCGTGAGATCCCTGCGGACAAGAACGACCAGTTCGCCGGTGACGTCATCCGGCGAAACCACACGGATGGTGCCGCCGTCGTCGGAGCGCCGCGCGATCTCGACATGCCAATCCGGTGGCGCGAGTGAGTCGAGCGACTCTACGGTCGCGGCGAACAGACGTCGTGTTGCTTGAAGGACGGGTTTGCGTGCCATGAACAAGTCGCCGATCGAGGCAAGTCCGGTTTGCCCGGAGCCATTCTATGGAATTTGTTTAGACTACTGATTTGTTTGGAACAAACAAAAGAGATTTCTAGGCACGGCTTCTAGGGGTGGTCGGAAAAGGGGTGCTAACCACAGCGGAATCGTGGTCGTGGGGCTCGGGCCCGGCGCTGGAGCCAGTTCTGGTACTACTCGAACTGGGAATTCTTGAGGATGTGATTTTGTGTCAATAAACGCAATGCTCGGTCGGCCGCGGGCCTTGGCCCACTACCGGGCAGACCAGCCAGGCCTCTATTTCACGGGCGCCGCCACGTACCCAGGCGCCGGCATCTGGGGCGCCTCAGGCCGCAACACCGCCGCCGCAGTCATCTCCGACCTGTCCTGAAGGGGGCCTCGATCGCGTTCCGGTCGGCACGACGCCGGGGATCTGCGGCATCAGTCGGTTCGTCAAGTTCGTTCGGTGGTTGGGCATCAGCCCTGGTTAGAAGAACGTATCAGTTCGACCTGGGGCTGGTTTCGGGCACTGAATGCGTGAGGCGACATCGGGCTGTGGCCACGCTGCCTCCAGTCCGAAGCCGCCCGGTGAAGCGACCAACGGTATCGGATACCCAACCGTGTCTAGTGGGCGGGTGGGGCACCGATCGGTACTCGGACAGTGACGGTGGTTCCCGCTCCTGGTGCGGTCGCTAGGACGACCTCGCCGCTGTGGGCTTCGATGATGGCCTGAACGATGGGTAGGCCGAGTCCGCTGCCTGCTCCTGATCGGTTCGGGTTGGCCTGATAGAACCTCTCAAACGCTTTCGCGGCCGCTTCCTCGGTCATGCCGGGCCCGGTGTCGGCTACCTCGATGGTGGCGGTGTCGTGGCTTTGAGTGATGGTGACTCTGATGGGTGTTCCGGGCGGGGTGTGGTGGCGCGCATTGGCAAGCACGTTGTCGATGGCCTGGCGGAGCCTGTTCTCATCCCCGGTCACGACTGTGTCGCCCTCGTCGATCTCGAGGGTGATGGGTCGTCCCGGTTCGGCCGCCGCTGCGTCGTCGACGGCGTTGTTGACCAATCTGGTGATGTCGATTGGTATGGCGGCCAAGGACGGGTGCTGGTCGAGACGGGCGAGGAGGAGCAGGTCGTCGACGAGGGTTCCCATCCGAGTGGCTTCGGATTCGATGCGGTTGAAGGCACGGTCGATCTCTTCGGGTGATGTGGCTCCGTGGCGGTGGAGTTCTGCGTAGCCGCGGATAGATGTGAGCGGAGTTCGCAGTTCGTGGGAAGTGTCGGAGAGGAACTGTCTCATGTGAGCTTCCGATTCGGTCTTGGCATCGACGGCGGACTCGATCTGGCTGAGCATGGAGTTGAGGGCAATCGCAAGGTGTCCGACCTCGGTATCCGGTTCGGCAGTCGGGACCCGGTGGGATAGGTCGCCGGCACCGATGTGGCCGGCGGCATCGATCATGTCATCGATGGGCCGGAGCCCGGCGCGGATGGCCCACCACACCAGTCCTCCAAGGGCTACAACCGCAATTGCCCCGGCAAAGGCCAGGGTCACTGTCGTATTCTGGATAGTGGCTCGGGCGTTGTCGAGCGGGACGGCGAGGACAACTGTGAGGGCTCCGTCCTGTACAAGGGTTGCCAGTGCCCGGTAGGTGGGTCCACCGGCTTCGACCGAACCGATCTCCTCGATTTGCGCGGCACTGCCGTCGGTCGTGGTTGGGTCGAGTTGGGTTACGTTGGGGAGGGGGTCGGGTTCGTCGCTGCGGCCGGAGGGGACGGAGAACACGACCGACCCAGACGAATCGGTGATGACCGCTGCCATGTCGGAAGCAGCCGGAAAGGGGACGCCGGGCGGCCCGTCGGGGCGGGGAAAGCCAACATCCTGGTCAGCGACATCGGCGATGAAGCTGCTCCTTTCGACGAGAACCGCGTCGATCTCGCCAACTAGCTGGGCGCGGAGGATCAACACTGAGGCAGCGCCGGCGGCGAGGAGGACGACAGTGAATAGCGCTGCCACCCAGATGACGAGCTTGTGGCGGATGGTCATGGTTCGGTGCGGAGCACGTAGCCGAAGCCCCGGACGGTGTGGATTAAGGGTGGCAGGTCCTCGGTGTCGATCTTTTTTCTCAGGTAACTGATGTAGGTCTCGACGACGGCGGCGTCGCCACCAAAGTCGTATTGCCAGACGTGGTCGAGCATCTGCGATTTTGAGAGGACGCGTTCGGGGTTGAGAAGTAGGTATCGGAGCAGCTTGAATTCGGTGGGGGAGAGGTCGATTGGCTTGCCGGCGCGGGTGACCCGGTGGGCGTCCTCGTCTATGGCGAGATCGGCGTAGGCAAGGGCAGGCTTGGGTTCCAGACCGGGCGGTGCGCTGCGTCGCAGCACGGCGCGGACCCGAGCGACCAACTCCTCGAGGCTGAATGGTTTTGTGACGTAGTCGTCGCCGCCTTGGGTGAAGCCGCTAACCCGGTCTTCTTC
>CAJVYZ010000422.1 GCA_913009915.1 uncultured Gemmatimonadota bacterium
CAGGGCGCCGCGGAGCGGACCGCCTCGCTCATTGCCGGCGCGCTATTGAACGACGGTCCCCTCGACGGTCACCGACCGCGTTGACAGCAGGCCGAGGGTGATCACGGTGAACAGGATGTCGCTGAAGCGCGCCTTGCTCTTGATGCTAATATCGGCCACCGAGACACCGTCACCCACTTGGTGAGCCAGGGCCTTCCTGAGATCGGGCTGCGACAACTGCACCAGCCCCCAGAGGCCCCACACCGCACGCGACGTCACCTCGAAATGCTCCCCTACGGCCGGCTCGGACGCCGAGCTGGCCAGCGTGGCCGGCACGCCGAGCGCGGTGGCGTCGTAAGTCAGGGAGCAGGCCCCCAAACATACGGCAACGAGGAGCGACGCGGCGCCCCTGACCCGAAGGACGGCAGGTAGTGGCATACTTAGAAGCCTGGCGTCTTGAGAGCGTAGTTCAGGCCGACGCCGATGGTGGATAGGGTAGTACCTTCGACCCGCATCCAGTCGTAGGCCGCGCGGACACCCAGTCCGTTGAGAAACGCCAAGTCTAGCCCCAGGCTTATGGCGAACTCCGTACGATCCGAAATGGTGACGTCCCCCACCTTGGCCCGCGAGTAGTCGACCCGGGGAGCAATCCAGGGTTTAATGGCCATGCCAGGGGTGGGAATCGTCAGCATGGCGCTCACACCTACGGGCACGCGGAGATTCTTCGAGTCGAGGGCCCCTTCCCAGTAGGCCACTCCGGCCTGCAGGTTGACCGCCAGGGGGATCAGGGGCCCGCCGAAGATCTTCCAGTTGGCGGTGCCGCCGACGGTGACCTGGGTCTTGTTGATGGCCTCGACCTTGGTGCCGCCGATCGACCCGGTAAAGCCGAACAGCCCGGTGCCGAACGCGCCGGTAATGGCGTAGGATGTTCCCAGGCCCGTGGCGTCATTGGGGAAGCCGACGTCGGCCGCGATGGTGAACCCGGAGGACACCGGGCTGTTATACACCGGGATGCCGGGAAGTTGTGCCCCGACAGTCCCGACACCGACAAATACCGCAAGGGCGACGGCGGCCACCCCGACTATCAACCGTTTCATCAAGTCCTCCACCAAGGCCTGTCCGGCCAGCTATGAATTGTCAGCGAAGATACCCGAACGCCACGCTGATGCCATCGATGTCTCCCAGAGAGCCGTTGACGTCGAGGGCAAACTTATCGCTGAACTGGATTTCCAGTCCCAGTCCCAGGGAGAAGAAGAAGTTATCGGAGGTGTCACCGAACGCGAGATGGACGATGGGTTCACCGTATGGCTGGAGTTTGATGTTCGAGTCCTTGACCTCGAACTTCCGGCCCAAAGTAAACCCGATCGGGACGAAGAACACGGAGTTGCCCGAGGTAAACGACCCACCGGCGCCCACCGTGAGGGCCCCGTCGAGAGGGAAACTCTCCGAATGGGCCACCAGCGGCTGACGGTAGTCCGCCCCGGCCAGAACCGCGGTGGTCCCCCGGTTGGTGTCCCAGAGACCGAGGCGGAAGGTGATGTCGCCCGGCCCGAACACCAGGCCGTACCAACCTTCCACCGCCACGCCGGGGCCGGGGTCGGACAGGGTGGCACCGAGGGTGTACGACTCGAAACTCCGTATGGGCGGGAGCGTGACTGGCATGCCCGTGGATTGGGCCGCTACTCGCCCGGCGAACCCGCCCAGACCGACCACCAGGCCTAAAACACACATGTTACGCCGCATCGGAACCTCCTTCGACATATTCGGCTACCACTCTGACGGTATCGTCCACCACCTGGAGAAAACCGCCGCGAACGTTGAACCGGCGCTCCCCACCCTCCGTGCGCACCACCAGCGACCCCTCGCCCAGGAGGGTCATGAACGGTGCGTGCCGGGGGAGGATGCCCACCTCGCCATCGAACGCCGGTGCGATGACCGAATCGGCCGGGCCGTCGAACGTGGCCGCTTCCGGAGAGATCACGGTGACGTGCATTATTCGCTCGCCAGCTTCTTGGCCTTCTCGACCGCTTCCTCGATGGTCCCGACCATGTAGAACGCCTGTTCCGGAAGATCATCGAATTCACCGGCGAGGACCCGCTCGAAGCTCTCGATGGTCTCTTCCAGCTTGACGTACTTCCCGGGAAACCCGGTGAACTGCTCGGCCACGAAGAACGGCTGCGACAAGAACCGCTGCACCCGGCGCGCCCGCGACACGATGGCCTTGTCTTCCTCGCTCAGTTCATCCATCCCTAAGATGGCGATGATGTCCTGCAGCGCCCGGTAGCGCTGGAGCGTCCGCTGCACGCCGATGGCCACCTCGTAGTGCCGCTCACCCACGTATTGGGGATTGAGAATTCGGCTGGAACTGTCCAGCGGATCGACCGCCGGGTAGATGCCCAACTCGGAAATGGCCCGCGACAGCACCACGGTCGCGTCCAGATGAGCGAAGGCGGTGGCCGGTGCTGGATCGGTCAGGTCGTCGGCCGGGACGTAGATGGCCTGCACCGAGGTGATGGATCCCTTGGTGGTGGAGGTGATCCGCTCCTGCAGGTCGCCCATTTCGGTCGCCAGCGTGGGCTGGTAACCCACCGCGCTCGGCATGCGTCCCAGGAGGGCCGACACCTCGGACCCGGCCTGGGTGAACCGGAAGATGTTGTCGATGAACAGGAGGACGTCCTGGCCTTCGACGTCACGGAAGTACTCGGCCACGGTTAGGCCCGTCAGGCCCACACGCAACCGGGCGCCGGGCGGCTCGTTCATCTGGCCGTAGATCAGTGCGGTGGACTTGAGTACCCCGCTCTCCTTCATCTCGAGGAACAGGTCGTTGCCCTCGCGGGTGCGCTCGCCCACGCCGCAGAACACCGATTTCCCGCCGTGACCCTTGGCCACGTTGTTGATCAGCTCCATGATGATGACCGTCTTACCGACGCCGGCGCCGCCGAACAGCCCGGTCTTGCCGCCCTTCACGAACGGCGCGATCAAGTCGATGACCTTGATACCGGTTTCGAAGATCTCCGTCTTGGGCTCCAGGTCGGTGAACTTCGGTGGTGCCCGGTGAATGGGCCACCGCTCGTTGTCGGCCGGGATGTCGGCGCCGCCGTCAACCGGCTGGCCCAGCACGTTCAGGATTCTGCCGAGCGGCGCATTGCCCACAGGGACGGTGATGGGGCCGCCGGTGTCTTCCACCTCGACGCCGCGGACCAAGCCGTCGGTACTGGTCATGGCCACCGCCCGGACCCGGTTCTGCCCGATGTGCTGCTGCACCTCGGCCACCAGGCTTATGGGCAAGGGCCCGCTGGCGTCTTCGATTTTGAGGGCGTTGTAGATCTCCGGTAGCATCTGCGGCTCGAACTCCACGTCGATGACCGGGCCGATTACCTGGATGACCTTTCCTACGTTCTTGGTAGCTGTTGCCATGTGCCTGTCCTTGACTCCGTATGGTGACTCGGCC
>CAJVYZ010000423.1 GCA_913009915.1 uncultured Gemmatimonadota bacterium
ATGCGGGCCGTGCGCCTCGATGCTGCGAACCGCCGCCGAGCCGAGGACGGCGACGCCGGTACCCATGGCCTCCATGACCTTGGCCCGGCGGGCCTGCAGCGTCTCCGGCGGTACCGCGCCGGCCGGGGAGCCTGCCTGCGCCTCCACGACACTCGCAAGGCAAACCACAGCCAGCAACACAGAGTACCAGTGGGAAAACTCGACCCGCATACATCCTCCAATTAGTCTGTACCGCCTTACCGCCTTACCGCCTTACCGCCTTACCGCCCGTTTTTTCCCCAATCACCAAGTCGAATGCCACCGCATCTGCCACACGATAAGAGTAGTGCCACCACTCCTTGTCGTAGTTCTGGAAACCGACCGCCTCCAAGGCTTCCTTCAACCGCAGCCGGCGCTCGAGAATCTCGCCCACGGCGTTCATCGTATGCGCCTCCTCGGTGAAGGTGTCGTACGGCGTGCCCATGTCCAGCTCGCGGCCGGTCCCCAGGTCGATGAGTGTGACATCGACCGCAACACCAAGGTTGTGCCGGCTCCGGCGAGCTATGTAACCATCGTCGAGTAAGTCGACGCGCCCGCTGGCCTTGGCCCAATCGACCATGGCGAGGGTGGCGCGCACCGGCCGGTAACCATCGAACACGCGAAGCCCCAGTCCCTCGGATTCGAGGTTGGCCTGGGCCAGTGCCAGGGACACAGCCGCCTCCCGATGCAACAGGACCCGACGCGCTTCATAGCCGGGCAGCACCGCCCCGGTGAAGTTGTACTCCGTGGCATAGCTGGGATAGATCTGAAACGTCTGGTCCAGTTCGGTGATGTCGACCAGGACTGCGCGGGCCAGTGAGTCCGACCCGACTTCCCTCGCCGGCTGCTGCTCCTGAGTGACGGTGCACGCGGCGAGGGCAATGCCGACCGCTACCGGACCCCTCCATCTGCTCCCGAGATTCATGGCGCTTCTCCTGGACATGGGGCGCCGGCAGGGCCCGCCCGGTCGGGGGCTAAACCTAGTCCCGGTATCGGGTTGGGGCAACGGACCGCGCCGGAGGCCTGCATGCCCACTGGCCCCGAAGACGATTCGGGTGCATTAATATAAGAGAACACCGAAAGGGCCACCGTAGGCTGACTGACAGCGTGCGGTGGTCTTTCCTTGATACCGGATCACCGATGATCAAAGAGATGCAGGAGAAGCTGGGCAAGGAATTCGAAGCGCTCAGTCACGAACTCACCGTCACCCTTCCCAAGGCGATCGCGCAGGCGGTCGAATTGGGGGACTTGCGGGAGAATTCCGAGTACAAGGCGGCCCTGGAACGGCAGCAGTTCGTCCAGGCACGCTTAGGCCAGTTGCAGAACCGCATGCAGCAGCTGAGCCAGCTGGCCCACATTGAAGCGCCACGGGACCGAGTGGGCCTGGGAACCAGCGTCACCGTGATCGACATGGAGACCGACGAGGAAGAGACCTTCATGGTGGTGTTGTCCGAGATGATGGACGTTGACGCAGGACACATCTCGCTACAGTCTCCACTGGGTCAGGCCTTGCGGGACAGGGTCGTGGGCGACGAGGTGAAGCTACGCCTCCCCGACCTGGTACGGAAACTACGGGTGGTGAGCATGGTCACCGTATACGACCAGGAACAATGAGCGACGACCACGGACTCCCGTTCGACGGCAAGCACCTGTTCGTGGTAGGGGACAGGGTGTTGATCGAGCCCGAAGACGGAGAAGGTCGTACCCGGGTAGGATTGTACCTTCCGCAGGGAGCGGTCGACTCGGAACCGGTGCAAGGTGGTCGTATCGTTGCCACCGGACCGGGAGATCCCATCGCGGATCCGTCGTCGTTCGACACCGAGCCGTGGAAGATCCCCGCCGGCGATACCCGTTCGCGTCCCATGCAGGCCAAGGTGGGCGACCACGCTCTGTTCTTCCGCAAGGCGGCCGTGGAAATCACCTTCGAGGACGTCAAGTATCTCGTGGTGCCCGAGGCAGCCATCCTGGTGCTGGTGCGGGAAGACTCGCCCTAAACATCCCCCAATCGTCCGGTCCCATGGCCCGAATCAAGCTGACCGACAACGCTCGCCGCTACCGCCGCCGCATGTGGCTCACCACCATCGCGGGCTTGCCGGCGCTGTTTCTGGCGATCCGCGGCGCCCAGGAACGGGTGCCCCTGGTCCTGGGGATTTTGGGCGCCTTGGTATTTCTCGGCGCCATCGGGATGGCTGCGGTGCTGGGCCTCAAGATGCACCGTCAGTCGCTGGCCGATCGCGAGATGCATTCTCGACGAGCCATGATCGTGATGATGACGGCCACGCTGGGCAAGGAAACCGACGAGTCATTGGAGACCATTCGCGATCGCGGCGGACTTTCGGGTGAGGCGGCAGGCCTGATTCTGAAAGGCCGCCAAGCCAATGCTGACGCACAGGCCGACGAGTAGTCGGACGTGTGCGATTTTGTGTACCTCGCGAGCCCGCTCACCCTGAGCGAGGTCCGCTCCATGCTCCCCGCCGGTCTCACCGCCGACGGACTCCCCCAAGCCGAGCAGCAGGCCCTCCTCAAGCTGCACTACGATGCCCAGGATGCCATGCGCATCCTGCACGGGAGCTGCTCCTGCGACATGATCCGCGACCGCCGGCCCGATCCTGGAGCGGATGAAGTGGTCCACCGGCAACGCTATCGGCAACTGGGTTACGACCGCACCCGCATGATCCGTTACCTCGAGCGCCACCGGCGGAGCGCCGGTGACCGACGGCCCCGGCCGCCAGGGTATTGGGGTGAGGCGTTCAACGCTTTCGTGGTAGAGCACGCCCGCAACGCCGGGCCCACGTTGTTCTACCGCCACTTCTCGCATGACGGTCTGCAGCAGGATGCCGGCCTTGCCACCGCCATGCACAGCATCTCCGTGAGTGATGTTCGAGGGCCGGTGAGCGACTGGTTGCCGGAGCAGACCCCGACCATGGTGGGCTGATGTCCCGGCGTGGGACGGGCGCTCAGGTACACCGCATCACCACCCTGTTCCTGCGGGCGATACGGCTTCGGTGCCCCAGCTGCGGTGGCCACCCGGTCATCCTCCGCTGGTTCACCATGTGCGACAACTGCCCCGTGTGCGGCATCCGCCTGCAGCGCGGCGAAGAGGGTTACTGGGTCGGGGCCTATATGTTCAACCTGATCGCGGCCGAGTTGGTGTGGGCGGGATCGATGGTGGCGATCGTGTGGTGGACCTGGCCCTCGCCGCCGTGGACCGGGTTGCTGGTGGGCGGGGTGGTGCTGATGGTGTTGGCCCCGGTGGTGTTCTTCCCGTTTTCCCGGCTGGTGTTCCTAGCGTTCGATTTGGTGTTCCGGCCGCCTCAGGCCGAGGATTATCCGGAGCGTTGAGAGGGTAGCAGGGCAGCAGGGCAGCAGGGCAGCGGGGCGGCGGGGACGGGAACTGGTATCCGGTAGCA
>CAJVYZ010000424.1 GCA_913009915.1 uncultured Gemmatimonadota bacterium
AAGAGGGCATGGGCGATAGACCGGTGTGACTGGGGTTCAGACGTGTGCTCTTCCGATCTGCGCCTTCGTGATCCAGGACCCGGCCCAGGCATGGGTAGTCCGCTACGCCGCCATTCAGGCGGGGAGTACCGTCCTCGATGCGTGCGCCGCACCGGGCGGGAAGACCGTGGCCCTGGCCCGGACGGCGCGTCTGGTCGTGGCGGCGGATAAACGGCGCAATCGCATTCCCCGGTTGCGTCAGAACCTGAAGCGGGCCGGTGGAGGCACGGTGGTACTCCTCGTTGCCGATGGCGAAGCAGCGGCAGTGAGCCAAGTGGACTGCGTACTCATCGACGCTCCCTGCTCCGGCACGGGTACCTTCGCCCGGCATCCGGACGCGCGCCACAGACTGAAGGCCGGGGACATCGACCGCCTGGCTGCGTCCCAAGCGGCCATTCTGGAGGGGACCTACCCGGCCGTGCGGCCGGGCGGTCTGTTAGTTTACTCCACATGTTCTTTGGAGCCGGAGGAAAACGAGCACCTGGTGGACCGCTTCCTGGCCAGCCACACCGATTTCAAGCGGGAGCCGCCCGACGGCATTCCGGACGACATGCTGTCGCCCGTGGGTGATCTCGTCATTCTCCCCCAGCGACACAGCATGGATGGAGCGTATGCCGCCAGGTTGAGGCGTGACGCCGGATGAAAGTTCGCCGCCACCTCCCGCCGCTCCGGCAGCGCCACCCAGTGCGGCTGCCGAAACTCCCCCGGCTGCCCAAGGTGGGTGCGCTGAGCCTCCTCCCGTGGCTCGCAGGGGCGGCCCTGCTGGGATACCTTGTCACCGTCGTCTGGTTGTTCCCCGAGCCGATCCTGGCCACCGACACCGCCGTCCCCCGCGTCCTCGACCTGCCCCAGGCGGAAGCGGAGGCCCGGCTGATGGAGGTCGGGCTGCGCGGCCGGGTGGTCGAGACCGAACCACACCCCGACGCTGCGGCCGGCACAGTGACTTGGCAAGACCCACCACCGGCGGTGGCAGCTCCCGCCGGCGCCATCGTCAGTCTGACGGTCAGCGGCGGCACGCCGACCCGCCCCATCCCGGACGTCGTCGGTCTGGACAAGGCGCTCGCGGAAGAGATTCTGCAGGCCGGGGGGTTCGAGATCGGACGAGTCGATTCGATCGCCGCGTTGTCCGATCTGGGCACGATCGTCGTGACCAGGCCCGCCGGTGGCGTGGCGCGGGCCCCGGGGACGAGCGTGACACTGGTCGTGAGTCAGGGACCGGCCGTCATCCCGGTCCCGAACGTGGTCGGGCTGACGCACCGGGAGGCGTGGGAAAGGCTCGACGATGCAGGACTCCACGTGGGCCGGGTTATGGCCCGGCCGACCGACGCCGTTGAGCCTGGCCGCGTGGTGGAGCAACGACCGGCACCCGGTACCCGTGCGCCGCTCGAAGGCCGCATCGATCTCATTTTTTCGCGGAAACGGAATCCATGAACCCGTGCATTGCACCGAGCGTTCTGAGTGCCGACCTGGGCATACTCCGTGAACAAGTGGAGGCCGCGATACGCGGAGGCGCCGATTGGATTCACGTCGATGTGATGGATGGCCGCTTCGTCCCCGGAATCACCTTCGGTGAGCCGATCATCTCGGCCCTCCGGGCCATCACCGATGTGCCGCTCGACGTCCATCTGATGGTGGACCGGCCCCAACGCTATATTGCGGACTACGCAGCCGCCGGGGCGGACGTCTTTACCATCCATCCCGAGGCCACGATCCACGTGCAGCGTCACTTGGCTGCCATCCGCGAGGCCGGCATGCGGGCAGGCCTGGC
This sequence comes from uncultured Gemmatimonadota bacterium, assembly GCA_913009915.1. Lineage (GTDB taxonomy): Bacteria > Gemmatimonadota > Gemmatimonadetes > Gemmatimonadales > GWC2-71-9 > N074bin45. The sequence goes on from CAJVYZ010000424.1 coordinate 1,808, forward strand.
GCTCAACCCGGGGACCCCCCTCTCGTTCCTCGAGGAGGTGCTGGACGACGTAGACCTGGTGCTGGTCATGTCGGTCAACCCCGGCTACGGCGGCCAGGCGTATCTGCCGGCGGCGTCGTCCAAGATCGCCCGCGTCCGGGAACTCCTCACCCGCCGGGGGTGTTCGGCCAAGTTGGAAGTGGACGGCGGCATCACGGTCGACACGATCCGTCTCGCCCTCGAGGCGGGGGCAGATACGTTCGTAGCGGGTACCTCGGTATTTGGAACGAATGATCCCGAAGCGGCGGTCCAGGCACTCCGGAGTGCCTGCGCTGTCAAAGTTTGAGAGAATGGCAATGTCGAAACAATGGTTTGCGGTGGGGTTGGTGGTGCTGGTCATGGGAACGCTCACGGCGATGATGATTCGCTTCTCCCCGGACGCCGCGGTGGCGGTTGGGAGCAAGGCGCCCGATTTCCGGCTGGTCGATCTCGCCACCGGAGACTCCATCTCCCTGCGCGAGGAGTACGCCGGCTCGGTCACCCTGGTCAATATCTGGGCTACGTGGTGCGCACCGTGCCGACTGGAAATGCCGTCCATGCAAACCGCTTTCGAAGAACTCAGCGAGCGCGGATTTCGCATCGCCGCGGTCTCCATCGACGACGGAGATCGCGACCAAGTCCTGGCCTTCGGTGAAGAGCTCGGGCTTACGTTCGACCTGCTGCACGACCAGAGCATGCGCATCCAGATGGTCTACCAAACCACCGGCGTCCCGGAGAGCTTCCTCCTCGACAAGAACGGCATAGTGGTCAAACGAGTCATCGGGTGGCACGACTGGAGCGCGCCGGCCAATCGTGGTCTGATCGAGCGGCTGCTCGACCAACCCGAGTCCTGATCTCGGAGGCCGCGGCCTTCGGGTGACGGTGCCGTCCCCCCCTCATGACCTGCATCCTGGGCATCGAAACCAGCTGCGACGAAACCTCCGCCGCGGTGCTGCGGCCGGGTACGCCCGACCCGCTCGCCAGCCTGGTGATTCTCTCCCAGGACGTGCACCGGATATTCGGCGGGGTGGTACCGGAACTGGCGAGCAGGGAACACCTGAAGACGATTACCGCCGTGGTGGACCAGGCGATGGCCGACGCCGACGTGTCCGGCGACTCCGTGACCGGGGTCGCGGTCACGGCCGGTCCCGGACTGGTAGGCGCCCTGTTGGTGGGCGTCATGTACGGCAAGACCCTGGCCTACGCGTGGGACGTCCCGGTCCTCGGCGTCAATCATCTCGAAGGCCACCTGTTCGCCCCCACGCTCGAATTTCCCGATCTGAAGCCGCCGTTCGTGAGTCTGCTGGTGAGTGGCGGACACACCATGCTGCTGGACGTTCGCGACTGGGGCGAGTACCGATTGCTGGGCCAAACCCTCGACGACGCCGCCGGAGAGGCGTTCGACAAGGTGGCCAAGATGCTCGGCCTGGGATATCCCGGGGGGCCCGTCATCGAACAGATCGCTGCCCAAGGCGACCCGAGCCGGTTCCGCTTCCCCCGGCCGATGCTCAAGCACCTCAAGCGACCCGGCCCAAGGCGACTCGCCTTTGCGGTCAGCGGGCTCAAGACGTCGGTCCTGCGGGCTGTCCCCC
>CAJVYZ010000425.1 GCA_913009915.1 uncultured Gemmatimonadota bacterium
TTCTTCCTCTTCCTCGACCAGGACGCCCCGCCGCCGCGCCCGGGCGTCCGCCAGGCGGCGCTCCAACTCTTCCCGCGCGGTGGCGCCGGCGCTCTTGACGGCGTCGGTCACCTCACCTGCCTGGGTGCGCACGTCTTCGACCGTATCCTGGACCCGTTCCCGCAAGCGATGGGTGCCGTCGGTCAGCCGATCTTCCAGTTCGTCCAGGCCGTCCTCGGCCAGGTCGCGCAGTTTCCGGACGCGCCGGCCCACCATGCGCCTGGTTTCCTCGCCGTCCGCCGGGGCGAACAGCAGCGCCAGGGCGGCGCCGATGGCGGCTCCGGTGAACAGGTACTTGAGCGGCGAGTCGCCGCCGCGGACCAGGTACACCACCTCCCGGCCCTCATCGTCACGTGCCATGCTACTCCCCTGCGTCAGGGTCGTCCGCCGCCAGCGCCACGGCCTGCTGCACCGTCTCGCGGTGCTGCACCGGGGCGCGGATGTAGCGGTCGACCAGGTCAATGGTACCGTTGACGTTCAGTTGTTCGAACAGGAACCTGAACGTGCTCTCCAGGTCGGCGGCAATGGCCGACCGAACGTCCGCCGGAAGCGACCACACCTCTTGCTTGAACGGTGCGATGGTCTTCTTGCGGGTCTTGTAGTAGAACTGCTCTTCGGAGTCGCTGTCTTTGCGTTCGCCCGCCAGGTTCTCGTCGATATGAGCGTACATCCGCTGTTTGAGATCCGCCGGGAACCGGGGGTGATCGAACACCATGTTCTGGAAGTTGGTGGCCAGGTGGATCTCACAGGTTTCCACCCGCGGGAAATTGCCGAAGGCGTTGCTCGGCAGGGTGCTGGCCCCGTGCTGGACGGCGCCGGCCAGGCCGTATTCTTCCCGGGCCACGCGCGACAACTAGGCCAGGGTGTCGATGTCGATGTTGACCTCCGCGATGGAGCCGTCCGGCAACACCACACCGCCGTGACTGGTGCCCGTCTGTACTGAAATCTTGCTGATTCCGGTAAAGCTGCCCCGCTCGCGCAACGCGGCCTGGTACCCCTTCATGAAGGCGTGCAGTTCCTCGACCGTGCTGTTCTTCTGGCCGACTTCGCCGATTTCCCCACCCACCGATACGGTGACGCCGTCGGGCTCGACAGCGCGGATGGACTCGGTGATCTCGGCGCAACGCTCGTAGTTGTCCCGCTGTTGTGACTCGAGCGTGTCCCGCTCCAAGTCTACCAGGGTAGAAGTGTCGATGTCGATGTTGTAGAACCCGGCCGCGATCTCCTCCGCCACCAAGGTCTTCACTTCGCCGACTTCGTCGCCGTCGCTCGAAAGATACTTCTTGAGATTGACCTGGCAGTGATCGCCCTGGATGAACAGCGGCGCCGAGTGACCTTCGCGGAGCGCGGCTCCCTGGATGACGGCAACGTATTCGGCCGGCCGCTGGGCGGTGTAGGAGATCTCCGACCGGGCGATCTCCAGCAGGATGGCGCCCGCCTTGCCGGCCTTGGCCGCGCGGAACACGGCCCGGGCCGTATCGTAGGCCATCATTCTGACGTTGATGGCCGGCACGGTGAAACCGCCGCATTCCCCCCTGCCCCGAGCCTCGTAGAGGCCCTGAATGGAGGCCGGCCGGGCGCCGGTGATCTGCCCCAGCTCCCACAACAACCATCGAGCCGCCGCGCGCTCCTCTTCGGTACCGAACACCGCTCGCCACACCACCTTGTCGGTGGCCTCGGACTGTAGCTTGGACGCATCGTTGAGCTCGATACCGCCGGGCACGAGCGACACCGCTCCGCCGTACAATTCCACGGCTTGCCGGATCGCATCAGACATCGGGGATTTCCTTGGGAATAGTTCGCCTTTCCAACGGGCAAAATCTAGACCGCGAAACAGCCGGCGTCAAACGACGCACGACCCGCATCACGACTCCATGGAGGCCGGCTCGCGGGCCGGTGGTGCCGTGTCGTATCCGGGGCGTCCCATGGCCGCAAAGGTCAGCCGCTTGCCCAGTTCCACGCCCGGTTGGTCGAACGGATCCACTCCATACCACACTCCGGCGTACCCCACCGCCAACTGGAAGAACATGACCAGCTCGCCCACCGTGGCCGGGGCCAAGTCCGGCAGGTTCAGCGTGAGGTTCATCCGCCCCGCCTCGGCCAGCGCCCGGGCCGTGGCCTGGTACTCGGCGTCGAGCAGCCCGCCCAGGGTGTGGCCCGGGAGGTAGGCCGCGGCCTCCGGCAGGTCGGGACTGTCGGGGATGGGGACGTCGCATCCCGGATCGTCCACCGTCATGAAGGAAACGACCTTGTCGTACGGTCCTTCCATTAGCAACTGCACCAGACTGTGCTGGTCGGTGGCCCCCACGGCGGCGAGCGGCGTCGGTCCCGCGTGGACCACGGCACTCTGGCGGTCTAGTCTCTTGCCCAGGCTTTCCGCCCACAGCTGGCAATACCAGGCGCCGAATTCCCGCAGGCGGTCGGAGTAAGGCATCAACACCTGAATCCGGCTCCCCGCGGTGGTGTCCGCCGCCCACATGAGGCCGGCGAACAGCGCCGCGGGGTTGTGCTTCAACTCGGCGCCGGCCGCCTGGCTGATGGCCTGGGCCGCCCCCGACAGGAGAGCGCCGATGTCGATCCCCACCAGCGCCAGGGGGAGAAGGCCGACGGGAGACAACACGCTGAACCGGCCCCCAACCGAGGGTGGCACGTCGAGCGTGGCGATGCTTTCCCGGGTGGCGATTTCCCGTAGCGCGCCCGATTCAGGATCGGTGGTGAACACCAGATGGCGAACGGCGGCCTCGCCCAGCGCATCCTCGAGCCAGTCCCGGACCACCAGGTACTGCGCCAGGGTTTCGGCGGTGTTGCCGGACTTGCTGATGACGTTGACCAGGGCCCGCCTGGGGTCCACCCGCTGGAGCAGGTTGTGGACGATGGACGGATCGATATTGTCGAGCACGTGCAGCCGGGGATAGTACTCCCGCGCCTCGTCGTCCCACTCGTTCCAGCCGGGTCCCCGGAGCGCGCTCAGCAGGGCCTTGGTACCCAGAGCGGAGCCACCGATCCCCAGGACGATGACGTCCTCGTGGGCCTGACCCAGCCCCTCGGCGAAGGTCTCGATCTGGGCGACGGTTTCCGTCTGGTCGGCGAGGGCATAGAAACCGTACTCACCGCCCTCACGCCGAGTGGCGACCTCGGCCTGCACCTCCGAGTACCGCCGGGTCAGGCGGTCGATGACCTCCGGGCGCAGTCCGTGATCACCATCGAGCTGGTCCTGCTGCATACGCGAATAATCCAGGCGCATCAGCCCACCTCCAGTGTCAGCCCATCGTATCCCGGCTGGATGCCGTCGGGGAGTTCCCGTGCCAGGTCCTCAGATCGGAAGAGCACACGTCTGAACTCCAGTCACACTGATATATCTCGTA
>CAJVYZ010000426.1 GCA_913009915.1 uncultured Gemmatimonadota bacterium
TGTTTATTGCTTTTATTTTGTTTGTTTTTTTTTTTAATGATACGGCGACCACCGAGATCTACACTCTTTCCCTACACGACGCTCTTCCGATCGCGGACGGCATCACCGGATGCGCGTGAAGTGAGGCCGACCCAGCTGGTGTTGCAAGTGCCGGACATGCACTGCGAGGGGTGTGCCCGCACGATCCAGGAGCGCCTCAGCAGGCTGGAGGATGTTTCCAACGTGACTGTCGATCCGCGGACCAAGAAGGTGGTGGTGGAATGGTGGGGGAGCGCCAAGACCGGCGAACGCCTCACCGAAGTCATGGCTAGTGCGGGTTTCCGGGTGCAGCGAACCGAATTCCTCGATGGCAATGGCCATGGGCCGGCCTGTGAGTGCAGCAAGAGCTGAGCACACTCGTGAATCGGAGTGAAGGCGTTGACTGACTTGGGAGATGAAATGCGATCGTCGGCAATCATTGAAGAATTCTTGGGGGCGTGCCCCGCACGGCAACGCCTTGCGCTCACACTCATCATGGGATTGATGCTGCTGATGCCGCTGGCACCGAGTCAGCTCACGGCCCAGGCGCTCCCGTTTCACACGGAGACCGCCATCACCACGGGATTCGAGCAGGGCGCGGCCCGGACGTTCTCGGCCTTCTTCGGCCGCGACGGACTACGCCTGGACGGAGCAGCGGTCCCCGATCCGATGCAACGAGACATCGACGTGTTCGTGCAGCCCTTCGCGGTGTTGCCGTACGCCATCACTCCGATGTGGACCACGCGCATAGTCGCCCCGTTCGTGCACAAGTCCATGGACTTCACCCCGCCGGCCGGCACCCGTCAGAGCTACAGCACTAGCGGGATCGGCGACGTCCTGGTGGATACCAAGTGGGTGTTCTTGAGCCGTAACAAGCTCAAGGGCACGACACGGCTGGGGATCGAGGGTGGGGTCAGGATACCTGTGGGAAAGACCGGCGCCCTGTTACCTGGCGGCGCCGTCGCGCCGCGGCCGCTGCAGGTGGGTTCCGGATACTGGAGCTTTCCTTTCAAGGCGCTATTCACGCTTACGCGCGACCGCCTCGGCTTTCTCGCCAATGCCGGCTATCAAGTCAATGCCAGCGACGACGATTTCACCGCTGGTGACGTCTTCAGCTACGATGCCGCCTTGGGATTCCGCCTGGCGCCCGGGGCTTACAACACGATCAGAGACAAATCGCTCATGGTCTACCTGGAGTTGAACGGGACCATATCTGAACGGGACGATCTCTCCGGATTGTCCAATCCAAACTCCGGTGGCCACCTGGTGTTTCTGAGCCCGGATCTCCAGTGGATTCCAACGCCGTGGCTGTTGTTCGAAGCGTCGGTGCAGTTCCCCGTGGTGCAGGATCTCAACGGCACTCAGCTGGAATACGGTACCCGCTTCCAGGTGGGAACACGGGTCCGGTTCTCCTCGTTCTGAATGAGAACCGTCACCATGTCACACAGGAATTGAGCGTAGCATATGCCGGAATTCGTCAATGACATGTTGCAGTGGGCCTTTTTCTCCGGCCGGCACTTCATGGTCATGCTGTGGTTCATGTGGGTGTTGGCCGTAGTCACCACTGTCGTCAGCGAATCGTTCCTGTTCGACCGGGTACGGCGCCGCGTCCTGGCAGCCGGCGACGACGGTTGGCGGACCATCCTGACCGCGACCATCCTGGGCATCCTGAGCCCGCCGAGTCGGTCGCGGATCTTTCTCCAGGCGAAGGAACTGTTGGCCAATGGGGTCAGGCCCCAAGTGGTGACGGCCTATCTCCTCTCGGCCCAGACGCTGTTTCTGTGGATGTTGTTCTTCATCGTCGAGTTGGACGGCCCCCAGCCGGCCATCGGCCTGTTCGTCGCCGTCGGTGCCGTGCTTGCAGTCCTGCTGTACGGTGTACGGCGCATCCCGGACGAGCTGTGGCAGCCGGCGCGACAATCCGCGGAACGGGACGCCGCGAGCAACCCTCGACCGACTCCCATCGCCCGCCAGGGTCCGATGGCGAGACGCGTCCTCCTGTCGCTGGGAGGACAAGTTTATTCCCTGTGGTGGCCGTTGCTCTTCGGACTGGCGGGCATCGGGTTCTTCATGGCCCTGGGTCAGTCAGATGCGTACTTCTCCCTGCAAGGCACACGGGGCCCCTTGGTGCAACTTGGCAATGCCGTTGCTGGCCTGCTGCTAGCGTACGTGAGCGGGGCGCCCCTGGTCGGGAACGCGTTGCTCGCCGCCGGATTGTGGAAGGCCTCTTTCATTAGCTACGCTGGCCTGACGGCGTTCTATCTCGGAACGCTGGTCATGCCGTTCGCGTTACCTCGATATGTCGCCCTGTTCGGCATCGACGTCAGCAAGCGGCTTTTGGGATGGACGGTGGGGGCCATCCTGATAGGTGCGCTGGCGGCCACCGCCTGGTGGTGGGGGCTGGATTGGCTCGCTGGGGTAGTGGGTGTCCGCGACCTGTTCCACTCGTTGAGCCACTCGACGCTGAGGCCCAACGCCGTGCCGTGGTTCCACCACTGGTTCCAGTCCATGTCGGGGATGTAAATGTTCCCCGGTTCGTACTGATAACGTGTCACCGTACCAAGCAGTCATTGAGAATCACACTCGATAAGGAGCAGGATATCATGAAACGTCTATCAACCGTACTGTCGCTGGCCTTGGCGATGACCATTGTGACACCCGCGGTTACGCACTTCCAGGACGTCCTGGCACAGGACAGTGTGGCGGCGAAGGTGGACCAGCCACGCCAGATCCAGATCACCATTCTGGGCATGAGTTGCCCGTTCTGCGCCTACGGCGTTCAGCAGAAGCTCGAGAAGCTCGACGGGGTGGCGGAGTTGGAAGTGGTGTTGGAGACGGGGATAGCGACCCTGAAGCTGGAAGACGACGCCGACTTTTCGAACGAGCTACTGGAGAAGACCGTTGTGGAGGCCGGGTTCGAGGTGTCGAAGATCGCGCGCAACTTCGAATCGGACTACCCCGACTTCGAACGGAAGCCGGCTGGTGAGTGAGTTCGGCAGTATCAGCGGTGTGGGCTTTGCATGGTCCTGCACCGCTATGACGTGAAGGTCGGCTAGCTAGTACCCCAACGCCCTCGCGACCGGTACCGAGAGATACGCGGCACCGAATCCGATGCCGTACAGCACTACCGATCCCCAAAACACACGGCGCAGCCACTTTCCCACTGGATGGCTGGGGTGGCACACGCCCCCCGGCTCACAAGCCACTCCGCCGGAGCGATACAATCCCCAGTAGTTGGCGGCGAGGAGGAATCCCGAAAACACGAAGATCCACTCCCTGTGCCGAGTAAGTGTCACCAGCCATGGGGCCGCGGAGACCAGCGACGCGACCACCGAGCCGGCACCGACCGTCACCAGCATGATGGGAATGGCACAACACAACAGGGT
>CAJVYZ010000427.1 GCA_913009915.1 uncultured Gemmatimonadota bacterium
GTGGCGGTCGTGAGTCATACAGTGGGTAGGTGAGGTTGGCTGAGTTAAGATTTTTGGTATATTTTGGATTGTGTTTGGAGTTTTGTTTTTTTTTTTTTTTCAAGCAGAAGACGGCATACGAGATATATCAGTGTGACTGGAGTTCAGACGTGTGCTCTTCCGATCTCGGCCCGGCGAACCGGGTACGGAAGTACTCGTCGTAGGCCTGCGCGAACGCCGGCAGGTCGAGGTGCAGCACGGTCTCGAAGATCTCGGGAGTGTTTGTTCCCTCGCCGTAGCCTTGCAGCAGGGCGACGATAGCGGGGAAGCCCCACCGTTCGGTGATGAAGTCGAACACCAGCGACGATTGGTAATAGGAAAAAATGACCTGCCTGGGATAGGCCGGACGCATGAATCCCTGATTCAAGTCCTCGACCGGTGCCAGACGATCTTCCAAGTACGCGATCAGGAAATCTGGTTGGATTCTGTCGCCCCAGCCTGGCCGGGCTCGCCGTTCCTCGAAGACCGCCAGGCCTTCGGTGAACCAGCGGGGCACCCGATACCCGCTGGCTTCCATGTGGAACGAATGCGCCAGCTCGTGCCACAATGTCGTGCCCCAGTGGAACGATCCCGGCGGTCTGGCGGATGGGGCGTCCATGGCGATGACCGGACCGAAACTCACCCCCAGGGCCCCCATGCCGACGAGACCGATGGTGCGCACGGAGAAGTCGGCGTGCCGGGGATACACCTCGAGGCGCAAGGGTGTCGCTGGGCTGACACCGTAGTGGGCGCTCAGGCTGTCCCAGGCGGCCTCGGCGACCGGGACTAGATACAGCGCCAACAGTTCCGCCTCCCGCGCCGGAATAGCCAGTTCGAACCGGTCGCTCTGTACCACGGTGTATTGCGCCACGTCATCCATGAGATCGAGGGTGTTCTTGGTCCAGAGGTCGAACGGATCGCCGGTGAAGGCTACTTCGAGGTCCTCTCGCCCGCCGGCGATGTCCCCTGTCCTTAGCCGGTTGATGCCGCGAAGTGCATAGCCACGCCAGGAGAGCGAGTCGAGCGCAATAGCCGAGTCTCCGAAGGCGACCGCTCGTCGGTACAGGCGGTTCCGCGCCGCCACTTCGGCGAGGGCGATGAAGATTTTCGGGTCGTGCGGAGCATTGTCTCGAGCGCGCTGGAGTAAGCGAGCGAACCCGTCATGATCTCCGCTCAGCAGCGCCGACGCGGCGAGCATCGTGTGGGCCATCGGGTCACGAGGGTTCGTCTCGAGGGCCAATCGAGCCGCGTCGTTGGCTTTGGGGTACGCTTCCAGGTCGAGGTACTGCCGCGCCGCGAGCACGTGGGCCGGTACCAGGTTGGGATTGACGTCGAGACTCCGTTCGGTCAGCTCGAACGCGTCACTTGCCCCGTCAAATCGGCGGACCTGCGCCAGCCCGAGTATGGCCGCCGGATGGTTGGGGTTACGGCTGAGGGCCAGCTGGTACATGGCCCTAGCGTCGGCGCCCTGGTACTTGCTGAGGAACAGATCGCCGCCGGCGACTTGCGCGTCGAGATTGGTGGAGTCTGCGGCGATCGACTGATCGTAGACCCGGAGTGCCTCACGGAAGCGGCCGGGGTCGCTGCGCCCGAGGCGTTTCAGTGCGGCTGCCACCGTGGCCAGGTCCTCGGAGGACGTTACCTGGCCGCCGTCGTATTGGGCCACGATCCAATTGAGTCGATCGGTCCCCTCGCGGCGTTCGCCCCGCTGGATAAGGATCTCGGCGACCCGAAGGTGCGCCAGGAGCGGCCCGGTATTGCCCGCGTTCGCCGCCCGGCGAAATTCGTCCATGGCCTGCTCCGCCCGCCCCGTTGCCAGGAGGACCTCACCCAATTGCGTCACCAGTTCGAGGGAGGTGCCATCGGTCGCGGTACTCTGGCGCAACAGTTCCTCCGCTTCCTGGTAGCGGCCCGTTTCCCGCAGCACCCGCCCGAGCAAGACCGCGGCGTTGGTACTGGGTTCGCTTCGCAGCAGGTCGCTCAGGACCGACACCGCAATGTCATACTCCCCCGTCCGGTAGGCGTCGTAGGCGTCGGCCACGCGATCCTGGGCGCCAGCCGATGGTGAGGCCACGACGAGGAAGCCGACGAAAAGGAACACTGCGCGACGAGGGGTGGTCATCAGCTTCCCTCGCGGCCGCGAATGGCGCGGTTGGTCAGGGCCAGATCGACGAGTAGCTCTTCCAGTTGATCCTCATACTCGTCCTTCTCCAGCGAGGCCTTCCGCCGCCGAAGCTCGGCGATGGCCTGTTCGAGGCCGCCTTTTTCCGTATACAGGCGAGCCAGTTCGGGGTCGTCCGACGCCGCCCCGGCGATGGTGGTCGTGGTGGCCCCGGTCAGGAGAAACGTCGCGGCCAGCGCGCCGTCCTCAGCGTCCAGGCCCGGCTCGGCACTGCCGGTGCCGTCGCCGTTGTCGTCCAGCACCGCGTGTTCGCTCAACAGCGTTTTGTCCTCGTCGTAGGCGCGGGAGACCTCCGAGCGAGCGTAGCTGAAGGCCTCCAACACGGACAAACGTTCGTCGTTGTCGGCGTCTGCCTCGTCGCCGACGAAAGCGGCTACGAAGAACTGACCGAACACCGACTGGTTCCGTTCCATGCCGCTCCTGGTGGCTGTGATGATGGTTCGGTTCGGTGCGGACAGGGTCTTGACGAACTCTCCGCTGGCGCTGCTCAGGTTGGCAAAGACGATGGGCCGGTCGCCGAAGGCGTCGAGGGCCACGGCGAACTCGGTGGCGGTCATGTCCGGTCCGGGGAGGTTGATCTTGGATACCCCGTTGCGGTAGCTGCCATGTCCGATCACCACGATGAACACCAGGTCGTCGGCAGGAGTCGTGGCTGCCAGGCGACTCAGCGTGGCTTGGATGTTCTCTCTGGTGGAGCGAGCGGTGGTACGGGACGGATCGCGCTCCGGGTCGGCCGCCAGGTAGACGACGTTGCTGTCGGGCAGTCCATAGCGGTCGGTTGCCGCATCCATCAGTGTGGCGGCCCAGGTGTGAAACCGGTCGGCATACTGGGCCTCACCGCCGATACCGGTGATCACCACGAGGACCGTCTGGCCCAGCAGCGGTGCCGGCACCAGCAGTGCAGCGAGCATCAGGATTGTCTTGGTCATGCCAAGCCCCTTCTGCGTCGCAGGCCCCATTCGGCCCCGATCAAGCCGAGCGTGAGTATCAGGATGGCCGGCATGTCCCACAGCTCATGGACCTCGACGACTGTCTTGCCGCTTTCGGTGAAGCGCGCGTCCTCGGCTAGCCCAGCCATGGTGGACGCGGTATAGAACCGCCCGCCGGTTTCGTCCGCAATTCGCCGGAGAAGCGGCGCGTTCATTTCCGCGCCGAAGAACTCGGTCGGAACGTAGGCCGTGCGAATCTCCGTATCGT
>CAJVYZ010000428.1 GCA_913009915.1 uncultured Gemmatimonadota bacterium
GGTCTGCACCTGCGTTTCGCGCGCCGCGTCCGAACGGCCGGTGCTCGACCCTTGACGCGAACATAACATGAACCATGGCACCTGGGTTTCCCGGCTTCCCAAGTTTGTTCTTGCTTTATTCTAACTCGGGTAGCGGTTCAGAAATACCGGGACAAGGCGAACAGCAGCTTGAAAAGGCTGGGTGATTGGTGCCGGCGGGGTGGTGCCCACAGAAAGATTTGAACTTTCGACCTCTCCCTTACCAAGGGAGTGCTCTACCCCTGAGCTATGTGGGCGTTTAGCGCGCGCGGCCAGTTGCGCGGAATCCCCGCTCTTCACCCGGCTCGCTCTCTGTGGGTCTGGAGAGCGACGATCTCACCACCGGGATCGCCTGAGAGCGCGATTGCGATGCGGCCTACCACCTGGTCGGCGGCAGCACGCAATGGGTCAGTGTGTTTCTCGACGTAACGCCCGGTCATGGCGAGGGTCTTGTGGCCCAACCTTGCTTAGCCGGTCTCCCGTGGCGTGCTGTGGACCTTGATCCATGTGGCGAGCACAGGCTCATCGATGTCTCCCGCCGCGGCGGCGCGAATCATACGCACTTCATCCGCCTCTTCCGGGTCTAAGCGCCAGCCGTTGAGGTGTAGGAACACCGCCACAGCCAAGACGGCGGCGCGCTTGTTACCGTCGACGAAAGGGTGGTTGCGGAGGATGCCGGTGGCATAAGCCGCAGCGAGGGCGAAGAGATCAGGCGTATTACCGTAGGCGAAGAGCTGACGAGGCCTTGCGAGGGCGCTCTCGAGCAGTCCCTCGTCCCGGAGGCCGGGCGAGTCCCCGAATTGGGCTACGGCTTCCGCGTGCAACGCCCGGACGACCGCCGGCTTCAGCCAGCGGGGCTCGCTCACTTGGCGAGCTCACGCATAGCGTTGCGGTGGCGACGCATGTAATCGCGTCCGGCTTCCACGGCCTCGGCGAACTCGGGGTCAAAGGGCGTGAGCTCGATGCCATGGCCCGTTCGGACGACGAAGAGGGTATCGCCTTCTTCGAGCCCGAGCCTGTCCACGAGGTCGCGCCCCAGGATCACGCCATAAGAATTACCGATCTTGCGGAGCGTGAGCGTGTTGGCCATGAGGCTCTCCGAACCGGTGTTACAACATTCGTTAAACTACTTACTGCGCCCCCCATCGTCAAGGAGGTTATCCCGGTAGGGTGGTCCTAGAGGGTAGTTTGCCCAACATAATTCCGTGCTGTTGGGCAAGGCTGTCAATCGGCGTTGAACATTGACCCCCTCTGTGGAGTGGGCCCCTTGGGCCGGACGGCAGTCGTGAAATGAATTGACCGGGTCGCCGGGCTTTTGAAGGATGAAAGCCCATGGCAAGACACCAAACCCACAGCATCGAGTTCAAGCGTCAGATCGCCCAGGAATTCCTGGGCGGCGAAACGCTTCACGGTCTGGCGAAGCGCCATGACCTCTCGCGCAACCTGATCCGCGTCTGGGTAGAGCCGAGAGGTGCGCCTATGTCCGTCATCACCGGCCCCCAGGTCTCTGCATCGCCGAAGGATGCCGACTGATGGGGATCGCGCGCTCCACCTACTACGCCACGGTGAAGGCCTCGGCCGACGACACCGCTCTGGCGCGGGCGTCTCTCGACGGATTGCTAGCCACCCACCAGGCCCGGCCCTGAGTTATATGTCGAAATTTCTTTCTTCCGTCGACACGTCATGGCAACCTGTCGACGGCATCGACGGATCGCCGGGACGTGTCGATGCCCCTGGAGAATTTCGACATGAACTTCCGGCCCGACATGCCATACAACGACTTGCCTCCCTTGCCGCCGGCGGCCGACGTCGAGAGCCGGCCGATCCTGAAGGCGTGCATCGAGGCAAGGGTCGCGCTGGCGCAGCTCAAGGTGGCCGGCGACCTCATCCCCAATCAGACGGTTCTGATCAACACGATCCCGATCCTGGAAGCCCAGGCCAGTTCCGCGATCGAGAACGTCGTCACCACGACCGACCGGCTCTTCCGCTTCGCCGACCGCGCCGCCGACGCGCGGGCCGATCCCGCCACCAAGGAGGCCCTGCGTTACCGCACGGCTCTCCACGAAGGGTTCCGGCGGCTCGCCGAGCGGCCGATCACGACGGCAACAGCGATACGGATCTGCCGCACCATCCGCGGAGTCGAGACGGACATCCGGTCGACGCCGGGAACGGCGCTCGCGAACGAGGCGACGGGCGAGGTCATCTATACCCCGCCGGAAAACCAATCGCGGCTGCGCGATCTCCTGGCGAACTGGGAGCGATATCTGCATGAGCATGAGGAGACGGACCCCCTCATCCGCATGGCCGTGGCGCATTATCAGTTCGAGGCCATCCATCCGTTTACCGACGGGAACGGTCGCACGGGCCGCGTACTCAACCTGCTGTTCCTGGTCGAAAAGGACCTTCTGAAGCTCCCGATACTCTATCTCAGCGGGTACATCATCCGCCGCAAGGCCGACTATTACCGCCTGCTGCTGAACGTAACGACCGAAGCGGCGTGGGAAGAGTGGGTATTGTTCATGCTGAGCGCGGTTCTCGAAACCGCCCGATGGACGACCGCGAAGATCGCGGCCATTCGCGATCTGCTCGACCAAACCGCCGAAACCGTCCGTCGCGAGGCGCCGAAGGTCTACTCTCGCGAACTCGCGGAACTGATTTTCGTGCAGCCCTATTGCCGGATAAACAACCTCGTCGAGGCGAAGATCGCCCAGCGGCAATCGGCATCGGTCTACCTGAAAAAGCTCGCCGCGATCGGGGTTCTCGAGGAGCGCAAGATCGGTCGCGAGAAGCTCTTCATCAATCCCGCCTTCCTGAAGCTCCTGACCGGAACACAACCCCGGTAGCGCCCGATCTTCATCGGAACTCGGGCCGACCTCGGCGAACTCGGCGATCAGGGGCGCCTCCCCAGGGCCGCACCGGAGAAATGCTGAAGCGGTTGAATTACAATGCCGTCGGTTCGATCCCGGTTCCTCCCGCCCAGCGATAATCAAGGCAAACCTTCGCCATCGCCCCGTCGTTTAGGCGGAGACGGTTCGAGCCGGGTGCCCCTCCCTCCGCCACGATCTAACTCATTGATATAGAACGATAATATGATCATTCGGGGAGTCGGAATTGCCGACTCTTTTCCGCGAGTTACGCGGTCGACCTGCCTCGTCGTGGTCAACCGAGACCGCGCCGGTCAGATAAATGGACGGACCATATCGCCAAAGTCTCTTACGCCCATGTTGGTGGTACGGTAAACCCCGTTAGTGGAGTGGGCCCCTTGGGCCGGACGGCAGTCGTGAAATGAATTGACCGGGTCGCCGGGCTTTTGAAGGATGAAAGCCCATGGCAAGACACCAAACCCACAGCATCGAGTTCAAGCGTCAGATCGCC
>CAJVYZ010000429.1 GCA_913009915.1 uncultured Gemmatimonadota bacterium
TGACCGGAGACCGATGCGCACGCGTTCGATCGGCATCTGGGCGTATCGCTTCCAGCGCTCCTTGAGGGGCACGATAGATCGTCGTCTGGTGTTTGCCCGGCCACTCGGGGGGCGCCTGCCTGGTGTAGTAGAAGACCGCGAAGGAGTTTCGCGTAACACCCGACGGGCAGCGGATCGCGTTCACCCCATGAAAGCTCACGCGCGTCGTGTTAAAGAGCACGGCCCGATTGAAGGTCGGTTGGAAGAGTTCGAGACGACGCTTCATCTCCGGGTCCCACAACTCGAGTTCGCCACCCCAGGCCGGATCCCACCTGCGGTTGAGATAGAGGATGAGGTTCAGGCGCCGATGCAATCCCGTCGATCGCTGGTAGTTGAAATCAACGTGGACACCGAGCTTGCCGCCCGGCCCCATCACGTGCATACCGCCGCCACTCAGGACTGGGTCCGCCACCAACTCCGGAATGCCGGTGATCCGGGAGAGGCGATCAACTAACGTCGGATTGGCCAAGAGATCGCTGAGGCGACGGATCGAATCGGGAAAGTGCGATACATCGGTGAGCTGAACCTTCACGTCCTCGTTGAGGGCGTTGAACTGCCTACCACCGAGTGCCACCGCCTCGTGATAATCGGGGCAGACCGCGCTCACCTCCTCCGCAAAACTGCGCTCGAGGAAGTTCTCAATGCAGAAAAAGTGCACGGGCTTCGCATCACGATAGCGCTTCGCCGGCAGATCAACGTTGAGCGGACTGAGCAGGGACGGGGCTTCAGTGGTCGACATTCGAGACGCAGTCAGGCCTGGCAAGGCCCGTCGTTTTAGTGAATCGTCGAGGTTAGCAGAATCGTGACCGTGGAAGCCACGCCGACGGGCTCGCCACTCGAGAGATCAAGCTGAACCGGCAGCATCGATCCGGGGCGCGATCGCCTCCCAAAGGCGTACCACATCGCGCGCAATCGATCCGCTAACGCGTGGCGCCCGTCCCGCCATGAGGGCCTCCACGAACTCGTGAAGCTGGCGGTAGTGCGCACCCTGGCGAAGCCGCTCGATTCGGGACGGCCTCGCAAAACGGCGCTGCCAGACGCGCGCGAGCGCGCGAGACCAGTCCGCCGGAAACCGGCGAATCAGCTGCCTCAGGTCGGGCGCTTTCCCCAAATGGGGTGAGACCGAACCGTAGGGGAAGGCCGTGAGGGTCCCCCGCGTGCCGCACACCAGCAGCGATTTTGGCACGTTCGCGTTCAGACTGTACGAGAGCGTCGCCATGGCGTTCCCGGCCCCGCTCTGGAGGACGACGTGCAGCTCGTCGGAACCCAGTGTGCCGGGTTCGACACCTTCTGGAGGCACCATGTGTCCAAGGTGTCGTACGGCGACATGCTCGACCTCGAGGTCATCGAAAAACTCGGTGAGCTGGTAGAGGGCATGGGGAAGCGTCTCGCCCAGGCGACCGCCGAACGTCCGGAAGTACCAAGGATCCGGCACGAAGCGCTGGTCACGCCGTCCCTCAAAGAAATGGACCGCACAAACCTCACCGATCTCGCCAGCCGCGACCCGCCGGTGCAGTTCGTCGATGCCCGGCGTGAAGAGATCGTTGTGGATCACCGAGATGTGCCGGCCCGCCGCAGCTGCGGCATCAAGCACCGCGTCGGCGTCCTCCACACTGTAGACGAAGGGCTTCTCGATAAGCGCGTGGCAGCCCGCGCCGAGGGCCTGCTCGGCCAGCACCCGATGGGACTCGGGCGGTGTCACGATATCGACGAAGTCGACCTCGCACGATTCGAGCAGTTCACCCGGGTCGGCGAATGAGCGGGGAACACCGTATAGCTTCGCGAGTTTCGCGGCGCGCTCGGGGTTCCGGTCGCAGACGGCAACGAACTCGACGCCCGGCAGGTCGGCCAGGCAGGGCAGGTGCTGGTCGCGCGCAACCGCACCACATCCGAAAACAGCCACCTTGAGAATCATAATTCGGACTTCCTACCTTGGGTCGCACTTCGTGCGAGCTCGTCTGAAAAGTAGTAAACCAGAGTTACAAAAAGGGCCACGAAGGGTGCTCGAATTGTCACGGGCGACGAGATCCGCCAAGGGCGACATCATTCAATCCAGGGGAACATCACTCAGCTGTTTCTTGAACATATGGTCTCCAGAACTCTCAACGCTCTCAATAAACTTGCGCATTGCATCAAGCACGGGGACCTCCTCGCGGTCATAGACCTCTCCTTGAAGCAATTGCAAAACCTCCATTCGATGTTGTTTTGATTGAATGAAATACGTAAACAAAGGTAACAGTTTGTAGTACAGCCGGATAAATTCGTACCAAACATCGACGCCGCTACGAAGCTTTCTCTCATAAGGCTTCAACGTTGACTCGCTTACATCACCAACCTCGAAGGCGTGCGAGATCTGTTCGGCCGCGAACTTTGCGCCAGACAAGGCAACACTCACCCCGGAGGAAAAAATAGGATCCACGAAACGCCCCGCATCGCCAACCAACAAGTAGCCGTCTCCTACGAATTTGTTCATCGAGTAACTGTAATCGCCTTCCCGTTTGAACTCATTGACCCGACGGGCCGACCTCATGGCGCAGGCGAATTCTGGGTTGTGTTCGATGTGCGTCTTAAAATAGCCTTCAACATCCAGTCCGGATTTCTTGAACACCTCTTTCTCGGCCACGACGCCGACCGACGTAATCTCCTCAGTGATCGGAATCTGCCAGGCCCAGCCACGCTCAACCGGCAGGAAATAGATGTGGATGTAGTCTGCCGTCGGCCCCTCCCCGCGTTCAACGTTTTCAAACCAGGCATGAACGGCAAACTGGTCAAAAATCGGATCGGTCTTTTTGAGCCTGAGTTGGCGACCGAGCAGGGCGTTTCGACCGGTGGCATCCACCACGATGCTGCCCGAAAGGTCCACGTGCTTTTTTCCGATCCGAAGTTGTACGCCTCGCGCACGGCCGTTGTCAAAAAGGACTTTGCTCACTTGCGCACCCTGGCAGACATCGGAGCCGAGACCTTCGGCATGTTTCAGGAGCAATAGATCAAAGCCGAGCCAGTCTTTTAATTCTTTACCAGTTTTATCGATGTAACTGGCGGCATCGGTCAGGTCACGTTTGAGATATTGAGCAATTTTTTCCGCCTCTTCATCCGCCAATTCCGTGATGTCGGACGATTTCTGCGCCACCTCATCTATGAGTTTATGTAATGCCGGGCCGCTCTTAATTTTGGTCTTATGGGCTTCCTGCAGGGTTTTTTCCAGTAACAGCTCATAGGCTTCGCCCAGGGCTTCAATAGGGTCGTGGGGAGATCGGAAGAGCGTCGTGTAGGGAAAGAGTGTAGATCTCGGTGGTCGCCGTATCATTAAAACAAAAAATGAAAGAGTGTACATCTCCACCTCAGTGAAT
>CAJVYZ010000430.1 GCA_913009915.1 uncultured Gemmatimonadota bacterium
GTCCGGGCGGCAACGCCGGGGCTCCCGGTCACCCACCTCAATTGCCACCCGTTCCAGCGCAAGCAGTTTGCCTTCATGCACAATGGGAGCGTCGGTGGGTTTTCGATGATCAAGCGGCGCATTCGCGAGGGGCTGTCCTACCACGCCTACAACGCCATTGAGGGATCCACCGATTCGGAACACGTTCTGGCCCTCATGGGCGACGCCTACGACTCTGTCGTTGAGGAGGACCCCCTCGACCGGATGGCGCTTGCCTTGTGCCAGGCCGTCACCCAGGTGGAGTCGCTGCGCAAGGCGGCCGGGGTCGAGGAACAATCTTATCTCAACATGGCCGTCACCGACGGGCGGTGCGCGGTGGTGAGCCGGTACGTGTCCGACGGCTCGGAAGGGGCCCACTCACTCTACTATGCCTGCGGGTGCCTCATGGTCGAGCGGGGCGAGGCTCGGGTGGTCGAGGGAGGGGAGGGAGAAGCAGCCGTCGTGGTCGCCTCGGAACCGCTCGGTCCCGCCACCGCGTGGACCCCGGTGCCGCCCAACCACATGGTGATGGTGAGTGATGACCGGATGGTGGAAGTGAGGGCGATGTAGGGGTGCGGAGTGCGGTGTGCGGAGTGCGGTGAGGTTCTCCCAACTCAATCGAGGCGGCGGTGCGGGGGAGCGGCCTCCGCACCCCGCACCCCGCACTCACATGTTCCCCACCAGCGCTTCCCCGAACTCGCTGGCCTTGAGCAACGTCGCTCCCTCCATCAGCCTCTCGAAATCGTAGGTGACCCGTTTCTGGATGATGGTTTTCTCCAGAGCGCTCACTATCAGGTCGGCCGCTTCGTCCCAGCCCATGTGCCGCAGCATCATTTGGCCCGACAGGATCACCGATCCCGGGTTCACCTTGTCCTGGCCGGCGTACTTGGGGGCGGTGCCGTGGGTGGCCTCGAAGATGGCGTGGCCCGTTACGTAGTTGATGTTGGCGCCCGGGGCGATACCGATGCCGCCTACCTGTGCTGCCAGTGCGTCGGAGATGAAATCGCCGTTGAGGTTCATGGTGGCGATGACGTCATACTCCGCCGGCCGGGTGAGGATCTGCTGCAGGAAGGCGTCGGCGATCACGTCCTTGATGATGATGCCGCCCGGCAACTGGTGCCAGGGGCCGCCGTCGAGTTCCGCGGCGCCGAACTCGTCGCGAGCCACCTCGTAGCCCCAGTCGCGGAAGGCGCCTTCGGTGTACTTCATGATGTTGCCCTTATGGACCAGCGTCACGCTCTTGCGTCCATTCGCCAGGGCGAAGTCGATGGCGCTCCGTACCAAACGCTTGGTTCCCTCTTCCGATATCGGCTTGATCCCGATGCCGCTGCTGTCGGGAAACCTCATGGTGGCGCCCAACTCGTCCTGCAGGTAGGCGATCAACTGCTGCGCCTCGGGACTTCCCGCCTGGTACTCGATCCCGGCGTAGATGTCTTCCGTGTTCTCCCGGAAGATCACCATGTCCACCAGCTCGGGGTGCTTCACCGGACTGGGGACTCCGCGATACCAGCGAACCGGCCGGACGCAGGCGTAGAGATCTAGCTTCTGCCGGAGGGTGACGTTGAGCGAACGAAAACCGCCGCCTACCGGCGTGGTGAGGGGGCCCTTGATGGCCACCAGGTAGTGGTCCATCGCCCGCAACGTGTCCTCGGGCAGCCAGCTGTCGAACCGCGTCTTGGCCTTCTCGCCGGCGTAGACTTCGAACCAGGCGATGCTGCGGGCGCCGTCATAGGTCTTGGCCACCGCCGCGTCGAGTACCATCCGGGCCGCGCGCCAAATATCCGGCCCGGTGCCGTCCCCCTCGATGAAGGGTACGATGGGTGTGTCGGGGACGACAAGGGTACCGTCGCGCATGGTCATGGGCTCGCCGGCTGAGGGAGCGGCGAGGGCATCGAATGCGGGAGCCAAGCTGGACATGACGTTCCTGGGGAAAGGGTGGATAGGGAATATACCCTGGCTAGAAACTTGCAAAACTGTCGTTTTTGCCCTTGCACCAGGACTCATCTATCCAATGCCTGTTGACCCAGTAGACGAATTCCGACCATCCGACCCATCGTCGGAAGGATCTGACGTCGCCGCTCCCACCGCCCCGCTGCCCCGCTGCCCCGCTTCTGTCCTGGCATCCGGGGCCCAGCTCCTCCACGAGGTGTACCTGGCCTACCGGGACCAGTTCGACCTGGTAACCCGCCGGGCCCACGCGCGATTCGAGCGGCAGGACTGGATCGGCGGCCAGCGGGATGCCCGCGAGCGGCTGCTGCTCTACTCCCAGTTCGTTGGCTGGGTTCAACGCGACATCACCACTCTCCTCGGGTCGCGCAGCGACGACCAACATATCTGGGCCTCGCTCAAGGAGCGGTTCGCGGGACTGACGCACGAGAGCGCCGACTGCGAGATCGCCCGGACGTTCTTCAACTCGGTCGCCCGTCGTGTTCACCAGACTGTAGGGGTGGATCCGGCCACCGAATTCCTTGACGGCGAGTACTACGGCAGCGCCACCGGCGGCGAGCCCGCCCTGGGGCACTACCCGGTGGCCGGAGATGTGGTCGCCACGTTCGACCGGATGCTGGACGACCTGAGTTTTGTCGGCCCGTTCGAGGATCGCCAGCGCGACCTCCGCCTCGCCGCCGAGGCGTTCCGTCAGGAGGTCGCCCGCCTGGCGCCCGGCCGGGACCCAAGCGCCATCGAGGTGTGGCCCGCCGCCTTCTACCGCAACAAGGCCGCCTACATCGTCGGCCGGGTGGCGTTGGATGAGGGAACGCTGCCGCTGGTGGTCGCCGTGGTGCACCGCCAAGATGGCCTGGCGATCGACGCCGTTCTCCTCTCGACCGATGACGTCAGCGTCGTGTTCGGTTTCACCCGGTCCTACTTCCACGCCGATACGCCCAACCCGGCGTCAGCCGTCCGGTTTCTGCACTCGATCATGGGCGGCAAGAGCGCCCACGAGCTGTACACCGCCATCGGCTTCAACCGGCACGGCAAATCCGAACTGTTCCGCACGCTGCGGGCGGAATTTTCCAATGGCGTGTCCTACTTCGAGCCCGCCGAGGGCGAGCCCGGTCTGGTGATGAACGTGTTCCGCTACCCCACGTTGCAGGTGGTGTTCAAGGTGATCCGCGACCGGTTCGGCGCCCCCAAACGCACCACCCGGAGGGCCGTGCGCGAAAAATATCAGCTGGTATTCATCCACGACCGCGTTGGCCGAGATCGGAAGAGCGTCGTGTAGGGAAAGAGTGTAGATCTCGGTGGTCGCCGTATCATTAAAAAAAAAAACACCACCCCACCCCCCCCCCACCCCACCCCCCCCACCCCCCCCACCACACTTCCCAGTGCGTCTACCGCCACCTCCAGTGCCTCACTGCAGCTCCCCTCCC
>CAJVYZ010000431.1 GCA_913009915.1 uncultured Gemmatimonadota bacterium
GGGCTGGTGGAGGCAGTGAGTATGGAAGATGTGAAGAGGTGACGGTTTGTATTTCTTTTTTTTTTTTTTTTAATGATACGGCGACCACCGAGATCTACACTCTTTCCCTACACGACGCTCTTCCGATCTTCGTGGCCATGACCGGCGACGGTGTCAACGATGCCCCGGCCCTGCGGCGAGCCGATATCGGTATAGCGATGGGCGTGGCCGGCACGGAGGTGGCCAAGGAAGCCGCCGACATGGTCCTGACGGACGACAACTTCGCCTCCATCGAGGCCGCGATCGAGGAAGGACGTGGCGTCTTCGACAATCTCACCAAGTTCATCGCCTGGACCCTCCCAACCAACGTGGGGGAAGGCTTGGTCATCCTGGTGGCCGTGTTCGCCGGCACCACGCTGCCCATTCTTCCGGTGCAGATTCTGTGGATCAACATGACAACCGCGGTGTTACTCGGGCTGATGCTGGCGTTCGAGCCGAGGGAGCCCGGCATCATGACCAGGCCGCCGCGTGATCCAGGGAGCCCGATCCTGACCAGAGCGTTGGTGTTCCGGATAGGTCTGGTGGGCGTATTGCTGCTCGCAGGCTCGTTTGGCTTGTTCGAGCTGGCGCTGCTCCACGGCGCGAGTGAGGCGCAGGCAAGAACCGTCGCCGTCAACGTCTTCGTGACAGGGGAACTCTTCTACCTGTTCAACTGCCGATCGCTCACGCGCTCGATGTTCACCATAGGGGTGTTCAGCAATAGATGGCTTCTTGTCGGCGTCGGCGCGATGGTTGTCCTGCAGCTGTCGTTCACCTATGCGCCCGCCATGAACCGCATGTTCAGAAGCGCCCCGATAGGCGGTGCCCACTGGCTGCAGATCGTGGCGGTGGGGATTGTGGTGTACGGTGCGGTGGGCGTCGAAAAGTGGCTCCGGCGGCGCCCGTGGTTCATGGCCGGTCACCCGGGCTGACCTTTACGGTTGTTTCAAGCACGCCCCACGGGCGGGAGGGGTCAGTGTGCCTGCCGTCCAGGGACTCGACGCCAAAAGGCACGCCCTACGGGCGTGCCTTGGCGCTGAGGCCCTCCTCGGGAGGGCCGCTGGGCGTTCCGCCCAGCGGAACTCCCGAGGAGGGACTCGAACCCCCGACCCGGTGGTTAACAGCCACCTGCTCTACCAACTGAGCTACTCGGGAAAGTGAATTTCAGGATAATGGCACGCCCCACCAGGGTCAAGGAACTCCACCCCCACTACCTGCCCCCGCTGCCCTCGCCGCTCCCGCTGTCATCCCCGCCGTCACCTAACTCGGTTCAGCAGATCGCGGTACACCCGCTCACCGAACTCAAGAACCGCCTCCCCAAGCAGCTCCTCTTCGATGGCGAGGGTGAACTCCAATTGCCGGTCGGCCTCGAACCAGCGCCGCTCGTTGCGGGTCAGGTCGAGATTGGTCCAGTCGCCCTGGTACACGGCCCGCTCGAATCTGCCGGATTCCCGGACTTCAATCGTCCGCTCGCGCACCGCTCGCTGCGACAGCGGATCCACCACGGCGTAGTGCAGCCGCATGCGGTAGTCGAGCGTTCCCCATCGCCGCAGGTAGCTGACCGGCTTCCCGGCCCTGGTAGTGGCGTTGCGCACTTCTTCCCGAACGTCCCGCTCGGTGACGGTGAAGATCTCGATGTCTCCGGTGACGACCACGTCGGCGCCGACCTCCCGGCTGAGTCGAGTGGCTTCGGGCACGGTCATGAGCGTCGAGTGGTACCGCAGGTCACGCAGTGCTCGCCGGACCAGCAACGGGTCCATGACCGCGATGAACATCGGCGGGTCCGACCAGGCCTCCAACTCCAACTCGTCATTGAGGGCCGTGAGGAATCCTTCCGGAAGGAAGCGGGCCGCGTCGTCGGTCCGCCACAGGGGAGCGACGGCCACCACGATGGTGCCCAGGTCGATGGCCGTTGCCCGAAGCTCGAGAGCCGTCCGGCCCGCCTCGCTGTCGGGGTCTCCCGCCAAGCTGAATGCCTGGTCGGCGTGCTCCAGCGCGGAGCGATACCGTCCCATGTCGAGGTCGGCTTCGGACCACCCCAAATAGGTGCTGACCAACCCGTCGATCAACAAGTCCACTTGCCCGGGATCGGGGAAGTACCGGTCTGCCCGGTTGTAGGCTCGCTTGGCGGCATACCACGCCCCGGCCTCCTCGGACGCACGACCGTCGTCGATCAGGGCTCCGATGGCCTCGTCGAACATGGTGCGCCGCTGGTCGGCGTAGTCGCTGGGACGGGGGATCGGTTCGCCGACGCCGGCCAAGGCCGCAAAGAACTCGTCCAAGCGCAGGTAGCTGTCGGCGGCATCCGCCACTCGGCCGGAGGCGGCCGCCAGCTGGGCGTTTTCGAGGAAGCTGTCCACAGCCCGGGGTCCAACCGCGCGCAACCTGGCGCGCGCCTGGGGATGATCACCGTCCTTCTTCAGGGCATCGATGTACTTGCGGGCCGCTTCGATGTATCGGCCCTGTTGCTCCAGCTCAGAGCCCTGCTGGTAGCGCTTGTTGGCACTGGCACAGCCGCCGATGGCCAGCACCAGCGTCAGGGCGAGGGCACCAACCCACCTGCTCGAGTGCCGCGGTGGTAGGAACTGGAGGCCGAGCATGATCCCCTGCATGGTACTAATCCCCCTGGAAGGTGTGGTTGTGGAGCCGGGCCGGCCCCATCCATGAGCCCGGCTCGATTGAAAGGCACCATCCATGCCGGGGCGCCCGAGGGAGGAATGGGTGCCGGGGTTGGCCCAGGCACCGTTCACTGGGTAAGTGAGAGCGGCCAGGGAAGCATCTGTGGATTAGGCTCCTCTAGGGGCGAAACCGGGTATCCAAGGCCCCGGGGGCTGGGCTACCCCTGAGTCAGGGGGTGGTTGCAGATAATTGGATACAATATAGTATACAATATGGCACGACCCGTGGCCGCCACGCACGGCCTCACACCCGGATCGGCCGAATTGGCCTATCGCCGCATTCGCGACCTTATCGTTGCAGGTCGCTTGTCTCCCGGGGCCCGGCTGGTCGAAACCGAGCTGGCCGGCGGCCTGGGCGTCAGCCGCGGCACCATCCGGCCGGCCCTGTTACGCTTGCGGCAGGAGGGTTACGCCACCGCTCCACGGTCGGGCCGCCAGGCACGGTTGATCGTCGCTCCACTTACCCGGGACGACGCGGTCGATCTGTATTCACTTGTTGGGGAACTCGAGGGTCTGGCTGCCTCGGGGGCCGCCGCGGCCATTGACGAAGTTCATGGTCCGATGGTGGCGTCGATGCGAGCCCTGCAACTCCAACTGGAGCCACTGAGGCGCACCTCGGCACCGGATCCCGCGCCCCGTCAGGAGCTTGACCCGGCACTCCAACCACTCTACGTAGTGCGCGCC
>CAJVYZ010000432.1 GCA_913009915.1 uncultured Gemmatimonadota bacterium
CCGGCGACCACCGAGATCTACACTCTTTCCCTACACGACGCTCGTCCGATCTAGCGTAAAGGGCTGACCGCCCGTCCAGGCGCGATTCTTGAACCTCACACCGAGCGTTCCCTGACAACCCTGGCTACGTCGAGGGCCCGCAGCCGTTTGAGGCCGGGGCGCTGTGACAGCAGGCCGGCGGCCAGGACAGCCAATGCCGTCCATAGGAACGTGAGCGGTCGGATGTGGAGGGTGAAGGTGAACAAGTCGCTGTCGAACGACGCCATGAACCCGGCGGCCGCGAAATAGGCGATGACGAGTCCGGGGATGGTGGCGCCCACCATCACTATCAGGTTCTCGACGGTGATGAGCCGGGCCAGTCGGCGCTCGGAAACACCTTCCGCCTTCATGGTGGCAACCTCCACTGTTCGCTCGGCCAGGTTCACGGTCATTGTGTTGAAGATGAGCACGAATGCGAGGGTGACACCGAGAACGAGCATGACCCCGACGAACACGTAGAACAGGCCCATGAAGCCCTCGGCTGCTTCCTGGAGCGACCGGGTGGAGACCACCGCCGCCACCCCCGGCACCTTGGCAACGGCCGCTTGCACGGTGTCGGGTTCGGCTTCGGGGCTGTAGCGGACCATGGCCTGGCGTCCGATCGTGGCGGCGCGCGGTGCCTGGCCTTCGAGAGTCTCCAGGTCGAGATAGCCCTGGGTTCCGAGGGGTTCTTCGACGAAGCCGGCCAGTCGCTCATTCCACACCTCTCCGGTGGAACCGATCCTCACGGTGATGGTGTCTCCGACTTCGACGCCGAGCAGATCTGCCAGATCTGCCCCAACGACCAACCCATCGCCCAACGGCACCGGCTCGTCGCTGGGCCCGAGAAATCCGTGCATTGAAGTCTCGGTGCGAAAACCCCACATCACCGTGCCGTAGACCTCGTCTCCGGCGGCGAGACTGACCGGAACCTGGACGATCGGTTCGGCAGCGGCTACCCCATCGACTCCTGCCAGGCCCGCGATGTCGGCAGGCCCGGGCGGTTGGAGGAAGGCCACCTGGGCGTCGGCACGCTGGATCTGACCGAACTGGCGCTCGAGCAGGATCTGGACCGTGTCGATCATCCCCCAGGACACCAGGATGAGCACCAGGCCGAGGACCACTCCCAGACCGGTGGCGAACGTCCGCCTCGGGTTGCGGACGGTATTGCGGATCACCAGCCGCCCGCCTGCCGAGAGTCGGGCTGGCACCATCCGCTCGAGCAGCGTCACCCTGCCTCGTCCGGTCGGTGCCGGACCCCGCATCGCCTCGGCCGGCTGGAGTGACATCGCTTGGCGGGCCGGCGCCCAGGCCGCCGCCAGTCCGCCAACCAACCCGAATGCCACGCCGATAACCAGAGTGAGAGGCTCCACCCGCACCACAGTCACCGGCACGTTGATGGCTTCGGTGTAGGCCCCGGCGATGACCAGGGCCAACCCGGCCCCGGCGGCGGCGCCTGGGATCGCCCCTGCCAGACCGGATCCGACTCCATAGGTGAGGTAGTGCCGGAATATCTGGCGGCGATCCATCCCTTCGGCCCGAAGCGTCCCGATGATGGCCCGTTGGGCGACCACCATCCTCGTCAGCAACACCCACATCCCGATGCCGGCCGCGCCAAGGAACATCACAGGAAACATGAACGACATCTGCCCGAATCCCTTGACGTCCTCCTGGAGGGCGGCGTTGGAGGGCTGCTCGGCACGGGAGTAGGTGTCGCCGGCACCTCGGTCGAGGACCAGATTCTCGAGCCGAGGAAGCTCTGTGGCCGGATCCGCGCTTCCATCTAGACGAACTACGATCTCGCGGACCGCGGCCGGGCCGGCGCCGGCGACCACCGCATCGGGTGCGTACACCACGCCGAACTGGTCGGGGAGGGCCAGGATCTCCTGACGGCTCTTCGAGGGCCAGACGTACTCGGCCGAAGCCCCGATGCCGGTGATTGACACCTCTCGCCATCCCAAAGGAGTCGCGACCTCGATTTGGTCGCCGACCTCGAGTTCGAACGCTTTGGCCAGATGCTGGTCTGCGACGACTTGATCGGTGGCCGTCTGATCGTACATTTCTCCCTCGAGCAGCATCACCTTGTTGACCGTTGCCGTCTCCGGTACCCCGACGACCCGCCCGACCAGCGTGGCGTCCCCGACCCTGAACGGGACGTCGACGGTGTGGCGGACCTCGGCTGCCTCCACCGCCGGGTCGGCGGAGAGCGTCGACTCGAGATCCTCGGGCGCTGCCGTCACCCACAGATCGGCGAAACCGAGACGCTCATAGAGCGTCTCGTAGGAGGCGGTCAGGCTGTGGAAGGCGTCGTAGGTCGCACCGAACAGGGTCACGCCGAGGAACACGGTGAATACGATGCCAAGAACCTGGGCCCGGCTCTGGCGCAAGTCGCGTCGCAGTTTGGTGTTGAGCACGCCCATTCTTCACCTCACCATTCGAGCCGTTCGGCCCCGAGAGGTGACGAGTTCGCCAGGTCATCGATGACCCGCCCGTCACGCAGCCGGATCACTCGGTCGGCCATGTCGGCGATGACCGCGTTGTGGGTGACGAGCAGGACCGTCATTCCCCGCTCACGGTTGAGCTGGTGGATCACGTTGAGGACCCGGCGTCCGGTCTCGAGGTCGAGGGCTCCGGTCGGCTCATCGGCCAGCAGGATCCGCGGCCGCTTGGCCACTGCCCTGGCCATGGCCACCCGCTGCTGCTCACCGCCAGACAGTGCGGCTGGGAAGTGGTCGATGCGGTCTGCCATTCCGACGGCTTCGAGGGCTTTGCGGGAGAGCCCTTCCCCGTCGTGGCCGGTCATCTCGGCGATGAGCTGGACGTTCTCGAGGGCGGTGAGAGTCGGGATCAGGTTGAAGAACTGGAAGACGAAACCAACGTGCTCGCGCCGGAAGCGGGTCCGTTCCTCGCCTTCGAGTCCGTCCAGCCGCACTCCGTCGACCTCGATTACTCCTGCGGTTGGCGTGTCGATTGCCCCCACCAGATTGAGCAGGGTCGTCTTGCCGGATCCGGATGGACCGAGCAGGACGACGAATTGTCCGGGATCCAACTCGAGGTGGACATCCACCAGTGCGTCGACCGCCACGTTTCCCGTCCCGTACCTTCGGCCAAGCCCTTCGGTCAGCACCGCTGCGTCGCTCATCTTCGGTCCCCTCTCATCAGCCCGTCGAGCAGCGTCTCGATCCGTGTCGCCCCGTCCGAATCGGTGTCGATCGTTCCGCCGGTCGGGCGGCGCCGTCGGGCGGCAGCATGTGTTCCCGAACGGCTACGCAGCGCTCATGATCGAAAAGATCGGAAGAGCGTCGTGTAGGGAAAGAGTGTAGATCTCGGTGGTCGCCGTCTCCTTAAAAAAAAAAAAAATA
>CAJVYZ010000433.1 GCA_913009915.1 uncultured Gemmatimonadota bacterium
TCACTAGATGATCTGTAGCCGTTTGCGCGGGAAGAGTGTGATTAGTTTTTTTGTTTTTTTTTTTTTTTTTTCAAGCAGAAGACGGCATACGAGATATATCAGTGTGACTGGAGTTCAGACGTGTGCTCTTCCGATCTAGAATCCAGTTCGACGAACACGGGGATGTTCGCGGCCCGGTCACTGCTGGTGAAATTCTCGAGCAACACCGGCGGCGTGTCGATCCCGTTCTCGTCGATATGCGTCAGGAACAACTGGGTGTAGGGAGTATTCACCTTCGACGAGAACACCAACCATCGGCTGTTCGAGGACCAGCTATGCCACGAGTTCATGAGCGAGGTGTTGGACCGTAGACGGCGTGCCGTACCGCCTGCCGCCGGTATGATGTAAAGCTCACTGTCCGGTTGCAACAGCATGTAGCTACGGGCCTTGCAGAAGACGATCCACTTTCCGTCCGGCGAGTACTGGGCAAAGAAATTGCTCATACCATTGCCCGAGGCGCCGGCGAGAGGTTCGGCCACGCCACCCTTGCCGTCGTTGAACGGAATCTTGTAGAGGTCGTAGCGAAACGGCTGCTTCCCGGTAACGAACTCCTGAACCTCCGCCTGGTCGATGATGACACTGTTCTTGTTGGCGACGTTCGACAGTTCGTAGGCCTTCGCCCTGGCAAACACGATCTCCGTCCCGTCGGGACTCCACGAAGCATTGCTCTGCACGTAGGCGGGGTCGTCGGCCCCGGGCAAAGCCTGGAAGGTTTCCGTTTGCCGGTCGTAGACGACGAGGATCCCCTTGATCGGAAAGAAGAGCTGCGAAAAGGCGATCTCCGGCGTAGCCACGAACACGGACCGGTCTTTGAGGGTGCTGATCACGTACCTGCCGCTGGGCGAGACTTGCGACAACAGCCCGAAGGTAAGTTCCCCGTCGTCCCGCTTGTAATCCGCCCAGGTGATGATGTTCGAATCACTCATCACCATCTCTTTCTCCACCGGGATGATGGCATACGCACCCTTGTCATTGCCGTAGTCGACATCGATCCCGAGAACCTTGCCCTTCGCCGAAAAGGAATGACAATTGCCGCACACGGGCAGGTCCTGAAGGACGATCGGGGGGGCGGTCTGCGAGTCGACCGTGCCGAAACGCCAGCGTATGCGGGAGGGATCCTGGACAGCTTTTAGGAAGGGTAACGGCACTTCGCGATAGAAGATGGAATCGCGCACCTCGTCGTTCGACGTACGGATGTGGATGCTGGACCAGGACAAGATCGTTTCCGGCGCCTCGTCGTCGACGCCGGCGATGAAGATCTCGGCATCAGAGCCGCGTGACTTCCGCTTGATTTGTTCCCAGTGTTCCTCCGAGGGCCGCCACCGCGGAGCGTGTGTCGAGAACCTGAGCGCTTCGCCGGTGGTCGGGAAGCGGACCACGAGAACCCAGCTATCGACGGCAGCCGACTCGTCGCTCCAGAGGAATGTCGGAGCCACGATCTCCGGCGGAAACAACGTCCCGTCGTGCGGATACTTGATCTCCAGCGGCCCTTCGCGCTGGACAGAACCGGCGAACGTCACAATCGCTTCGGTCGACAGTTCGCGGTCTCGGTCGCACTGGAGAAGAAACGACGCGAGAGTAACGAGGGCAATGGCAAGGCCTACAAAGGCATAACGCCGGCTCGACTTACGGCCTCGTGTCGGATCCGGTGTCCCACGTTGCGGATTCCTTCTCACTATGGCCTCGCCAGCCCCGGCAGCGGCAGAACTGCGACCGCTTCGGTCTCGCACAAGAGATCGGGGCGGCATATGGGTGCCTCGACCAACGTGCACGGAAACCCTTCGAATCCACGCTCGTGAAAGATCGCGCGAAGCAATGGCGCATCACCCACGTTCTTTAGATAGGCGACGGCAGAGACCAGGTTCTGAAACGAAGCTCCGTGTGCTACGAGCAAAGAGGTGATGTTTACGAGCATGCGCTCAGCCTGAGCCTCGAGGTCGCCCACATGAACGGTGCGTCCCGCTTCGTCGACGCTCGCCGTTCCAGACACGTGAAGTGCAACCTTGTTCTCATCCTCTATCTTCAACCCGCGGGAGAAATCCGAGCCGTACATCCAGGCTTCGTTGAGGGTGGCGGCCGACATGACCTCCACCTTCAGCAGTTCCGGTGACCGCACGGCGTACAGGCGCATGGAAACATCGTGGGCATCTGCGCTGGGCGCGCCTCCGACAGCGGTGCTGGCCGGCATCAACTCGATGCCCCTGCTGCGGAAGAACTCTCGCCGTGCTCTATTGAATGCCGCATAGTCGCGATCCATATCGCGCAGGTAGATCCAGGTGCGAACCACCTCGTGAAAGCTCATCTCCGCCTCGCGTAACAACTCCTCGCCCGAGCAAAACATGGCGTACGTCTGTTCGAACGCGTCTTCGCCCGACCCGTAGATGTTGCCGGCGTGCGCGTGCGTCTGCTCTCCGACGCGGACGAGCCTTGCCGGCAGCCGTGAGCAGGCCTCGCAGCCGCAAGCAGGCGTGCTCCATACCTCGGTTACAGACCGCGACAGCTGGCGGTGTGGGATGACGGCAAGCGCGGAGAGCTCCAGCCTTGCTCCATTGCTCAGCGGAGCCTGCCCGATGATGGCCGTCACCGGGCGGCACGGCCCGTGTTGGGCTTCTTCGAGCACTTGCCGGCGCGTGTCGAGGATGACCTCGAGGTCCCGCCGATTGTCACTTACGAACAGCGTCTCGCTTGCCACCGTCGCGACGGACGTGCCTTCGGTAGCGAGCAGCTCGAGCATGGCCCGGTATGCGGATTCGGCCTGCGCGGCGACGTCGGTCGTCCCGCACTCGGGCCGGCAGAGGAAATACAGTTCGTCGGCTACGGGCCCGCTGACCCGGCGAAGCAGGGTCGAGCAATCGCCCGGGTCGGTCTGGTCATCAGGACGGCTCAATCGATGAACTCGATCATGCGTTTCGGTCGGCGGCATTGCGATTCGACCCCCAGGCGCCAGTTGGCTCGAATCGACGGACGATAGAGGCCCGAGTCCCCTTCAAGCCCCCACCGGAGCGCGAGGGCTCTCGAGATGCCCTCCAAGGGGAATTGTGTCGTGGGCTTTTCTCATCGCACTCGGCCTGTTTGGATGATGGGCGGCGACTATCGGTCACTGGGAAGCAGCCAGTCAAGGGGCTATGGCGATGTAGTGAAAACCACTCATCTTTCCCGGTCTACAGCCGTGGCCCCCGATGCCAGAGGGCTAGTCCGAACGCGGTAGCTTCAAGGACAGCTTGATCACGATCAGGTCGCGGATCAGGTCGTCACGCATGCCCGGATAGCTGATCCCGTAGTCCTGCCGATAGATCGGAAGAGCGTCGTGTAGGGAAAGAGTGTAGATCTCGGTGGTC
>CAJVYZ010000434.1 GCA_913009915.1 uncultured Gemmatimonadota bacterium
GCCGATCGGGCGAGGATGGATCCGGTGGAGGCGTTACGATACGAATAGGGCGGTAGGGCGGTAAGGCGGTAGGGCGGTAGGGTACCGCCTTACCGCCATACCGCCCTACCGCCCTCCACCTTCCGCCTTCACAGAAACCGAGATTGTGATCCAATGCATATTGACCTCCTAGCAATCGCCGCTCACCGCGACGACGTCGAACTGACCTGCGCCGGCACTCTGCTCAAGGCTCGGGAGCAGGGGTATGCCACCGGGATTCTCGACCTGACGGCGGGAGAAACCGGGACCAGGGGAAGCGCCGAGCTGAGGGCCAGAGAGGCCGAGCACGCGGCGGAGATCCTCGGGGTGGCGGAACGGCTGAATGCCGGGCTGCCCGACGCCCAGTTGCACAATATCGAGGAGACTCGCCGGGTGGTGATCGAGGTCATCCGCCGGCTCACACCGAAAACGATCATCCTCCCCTTCCCCGTCGGCCGCCATCCCGATCACCGCGCCGCCGCCGAACTCGGCCGGGACGCGGCCTTCCTGGCGGGTCTGGCCCGCTACCCGGCCGACGGTGAGCCGCACCGGCCGGACAAGGTGTTGTACGCCCTTTCCTATAGGGAAGACCCCGTCAAACCGACGTTCGTGGTGGACATCAGCGACCAGTTCGAACAGAAGATGGCAGCCATCAAGTGCTACGCCAGCCAGTTCGAGGGCGCCACCGCCGCCGGGGAGATCTTCCCCACGGGCCAGGATCTCTACGCCCGTATCGAGACCCAGAACGCCCACTACGGGTCGCTGATCCGAACCAGATATGGGGAGCCGTTTCACACGGAGGAGACGGTGAGTATCGAGGACGTGGTGGCGATGGGGGTGGTGAGTATGTGATGATGGGGCGTAGGGCGTGGGGCGTGGGGCGTGGGGCGTGGGGTGTAGAAAGTAGGCCCACTCCGCACTGCCCGAGGCCCGTCTAGGCCATGACCCCCTACGCCCCACCCCCTACGCCCCACCCCCTTTCCGACTATTTTCCTCCCCATGCCCCAGCCCCCCGTCTACCTCGACCACGCTGCCACTACCCCGGTTCGCCCGGAGGTGCTGGACGCCATGCTGCCCTACCTGGGGAGCGAGACGTTCGGTAACCCGTCGAGCGCGCACCGCTTCGGGCGGGCGGCCCGGGCCGGGGTGGAGCGGGCCCGGCAGCAGGTGGCCGAGGCGTTGGGGGGGGGGGCGGAACCGGGCCAGGTGGTGTTTACCTCGGGCGGAACCGAGGCCGACAATCTGGCCGTCATCGGGCCGGCGCTGGCGGTCCGCAAGCGGGACGGGGCCATGGCGGTGGTGGTTTCGGCCGTGGAGCACAAGGCCGTGCTGGCCGCGGCGCATGCCGTGGCCGAATTGGGCGGGCGGGAGATCATTCTCCCCGTCACCCGGCAAGGCATCGTCCAGATGGACGCGCTGGACGAGGCCCTGATCCACCAACCGGCCGTGGTGTCGATCATGTGGGTCAACAACGAGACCGGCGTGATTCAGCCGATCCAGGAGATCGGCCACCGGTGTGAATCCGCGGGAGTACCCTTCCACACCGATGCGGTGCAGGCGTTGGGCAAGATTGAGATCGATGTGCGACGGGCCGGCTGCTCCCTATTGACGATTTCTGGCCACAAGATCGGCGCCCCCAAGGGCATCGGGGCGCTGGTGGTACGTGATGCCGATATGGTCGAGCCGATCATCCACGGCGGCAGCCAGCAGGCCGGGGTACGTCCGGGAACGGAAAACGTGCCGGGTATCATCGGTTTGGGCCTGGCCGTGGAACTGGCCGCCGCGGAGCAGGCGGATGAGGCTGCCAGGCTGGGGATGTTGCGGGATGCCCTCGTGGGTCACTTGCGGAGCGCCGTTTCGGATATCGTGGTGGTGGGCGATGGCGGGCCGATGGCGCCCCACGTCCTGAACGTGCTGATCCCGGGAACCGACAGCGAGGCGATGATCATGCACCTCGATCTGGCCGGCGTCGCCGTATCCACAGGATCCGCCTGCACTACCGGCGCCGTGGAGCCCTCCCACGTCCACACCGCCATGGGCATTTCGGCTGAGCAGGCGGTCACGGCCATTCGCTTCAGCCTGGGCCACGAGTCGTCGAGCGACGACATCGTGCGCGCGGCCGACGTGGTGCCCGGGTGCGTGGCAAAGGTGCGCAAGCTGTCGGGAGCGCTGGGAGCGGGGGTGGCCCGTGGTTGAGAAGGTGTTGGTGGCGATGTCGGGCGGGGTCGACAGCTCGGTGGCAGCGGCCATGCTGGTGGAACAAGGATACCAGGTGGTGGGTGCCACCATGAAGCTGTTCTGCTACGGCGACACCGTGCCCGACCGGCCCTGCTGCTCGCTCGACTCCATCAACGACGCGCGCGACGTGGCCCACGGACTCGGCATACCCCACTACGTGCTCAACCTGGAAGACCGCTTCGCCCGCCACGTCATCGAGAATTTCGTGAGCGAGTACAGCCGGGGCCGGACACCCATTCCCTGCGTCCGGTGCAACTCGTTCACCAAGTTCCGCGACCTGTTGGCCCACGCAGACGCCTTGGAGTGCGACTATATCGCCACCGGGCACTACGTCCGGCGGCAGAATGGCAGCCTGTACCGCGGCCTCGATCGCCAGAAGGACCAGAGTTATTTCCTCTGGGGCATCGACCGCGCGGTGGTGGCCCGGATGCTCACTCCCGTGGGCGATCTGACCAAAGCCGAAACGAGGGAGTACGCCCGGCGGCTGGGCCTGATCACGGCTGACAAGAAAGAATCCGTGGAGATCTGTTTCGTGCCGGATGACGACTACGTCGGCGTGCTGCAGCAACACCTCCCGGCCGACGCGCCCGCGCTGAGCCCGGGCCCGCTGGTGACCACCAGCGGCGAGGTGATCGGCGAGCACCAGGGGTTTGCCCGCTATACCATCGGGCAGCGGAAGCGTCTCCCCGGCGGGTTTGCCCAACCGATGTACGTGATCGATATCCGCCCCGAAGAGCGGCAAGTGGTCATCGGGTCGTCGGAGGAGCTGGCGGGACACCGTGTCGACCTGGAGGAACTCAACTGGTTGGGAACGCCATTGCAGACCGGCGACGAGTGCATGGTGCAGATCCGTTACCGGTCCAGGGCACTCCCGGCCACGGTGCTGGCGACGGGAGACGATTCGCTCTCCCTGGCGCTGCAGCAGCCCGCCACGGCCATCTCTCCGGGACAGTCCGGCGTGCTCTATGGCGGCGATGATGGCAGCCTGGTACTCGGCGGCGGGAGATCGGAAGAGCGTCGTGTAGGGAAAGAGTGTAGATCTCGGTGGTCGCCGTATCATTAAAAAAAAAAAAAAAAGAACAGAGGGAACACAAGCAGGATGGCTGGACACA
>CAJVYZ010000435.1 GCA_913009915.1 uncultured Gemmatimonadota bacterium
CTTGATCGTTTTTTTTTTAATGATACGGCGACCACCGAGATCTACACTCTTTCCCTACACGACGCTCTTCCGATCTCGTAAGCTTCCTGACCGACACCATCCTGGCCCTGGGCTACCCCGGGATCGGAGCCCTGATGTTCATCGAGTCGTCCTTCGTGCCGTTCCCCAGCGAGGTGGTGTTGCCGCCCGCGGGGTACTTGGCGGCCAAGGGCCAGATGAACGCGTATTGGGCGTTTGCCGCGGGCACCTTGGGGAGTCTGCTGGGGGCGCTGTTCAACTACGCTATCGCGGTGTATGTGGGAGAGCCTTTCCTCCGACGTTACGGCAAGTACTTCTTCGTCAAGGAGACAGCGCTCGACCGGGCGGAGCGGTTCTTCAACGACCACGGCGAGATCAGCACCTTCGTGGGCCGTCTGGTGCCGGTGGTGCGCCAGCTGATTTCCATCCCGGCAGGCATCGCCCGAATGAATCTGCGGCGGTTCGCCTTGTTTACCTCTCTAGGGGCCGGCATCTGGAGCGCCGTTCTAGTGTACATCGGGTACCTCCACGGGACCCACGAAGAGGCCCTGAAGCAAGCGGTCGTCACCGCCACGGCGACCAAGGCCTTCCTCTATATGGTGCCGGTCCTGGTGCTGCTGGTAGGCGGGTACGTTGCCTGGCACCGGCGGCGCCAGGCGGCGAGGGCGGCGGGGGCTGAGGGGGCTGAGGGGGGTCGCACGGAGTGACGGCTCGACGGTATCTGGTCTCCGGGAGGGTTCAGGGGGTCGGCTTCCGTTGGTGGGTGCGAAGCAGGGCGATGGAACTGGGACTGGGCGGTTGGGTCCGAAATCTGCCGGACGGGAGGGTGGAGGTGGTGGCGGGAGGGGAGGCTGGGGCATTGGCCGTACTGGAGGACGGTCTTCAACACGGGCCGAGGTTCGCACGGGTAGAGAAAGTGGACAACGTCGAGATTCAAGACGAGGTCATACCACATATCACGTTTGACGTCAGGTAGTTACATACCTTCTATTTGAGTTGCCGCTCATGTCCACAGATCTGGCCAATATCATCCGTAGCCGCCTGCGCGCCATTGCCGACTACCCCAAGGCCGGCATAATCTACCAGGACATCACCCCGGTGCTGCAGGACGCAATCCTGTTCCGGCAGGTGGTGGCGGCGCTGGCTGAGCCCTTCCTGGACAGCCGGGTGACCCATGTGATCGGCATCGAGGCCCGGGGATTCATCCTTGGTGGGGCGGTGGCCACCCATTTGGGGGCCGGATTCGTGCCGGCCAGGAAGGCCGGAAAACTGCCGTGGAAGACCCGGAGCGAAAACTACTCTCTCGAGTACGGCGAGGACTCGCTCGAGGCCCACGAAGACGCGTTTCACCACGACGACAGCAGAGCCCTGATCGTGGACGACGTCATCGCCACCGGCGGCACGGCGCGGGCCACCGGCCTGCTGACGCGGTCGCTGGGGGCGACGCTGGTGGGTTGGGCCTTTTTGTTGGGGCTGGAGGAGCTGGGAGGGGACGAGCTGTTGGAAGGGGCTCCGGTCCATACGCTGGTTACTGTGTAGGGGAATGCCAGGAATATCGAATGCCCTGAATATCAAATATCGAAGTGATTCAAGCATTCCTACTTCACTTCGATATTCGATATTCCCGTGGCATTCATTATTCGATATTCCCGTCCCGCGGCGCTTATTGCCTGACCGCGAAGCGAAAGTCCCGCACCACGATGTCGTCACCGCCGGCATCCTCGTCGAACGAGAGCGTGGTGATCGGAACCGCCGACAGGAAACCGATGAACGGCGTATTAAGTGTGGGCATGTTCGTGTCGAATACCTGGTCGACGGCATCTCCCCTCAGCCGAATGCTCTCGGAGGCATTGTGGCCGTTGTCACCGATGGTGATGCCAATGGCGTATACCAGGTCGCCCACGGAGACTTGCAGATCGAAATCGTCGTTCTCCAGATGAGCTCTGTCCGTCCGCAAAAGCCCCACGCCATCGGCGTCTCCAAGATGTGGGGCGTCAACCCCGCATCACTCACTGCCCGATTCCACTCCGCCAGATTGGAAAACTGCTGGATCACGCCGGCCTGGCACTCACGAATGGCGTAAGACGTTGTTTCGCTCACCTTGGCAATCGAGTTGTCCCCCAAGTTGCGCAGCGTGTACGAGATGGGCCTGGCCGTGGTCAAGGGAGCATCATCCTTGAAGAATTCTCCTAGCCTGCCCGTGCGAATCAGATCGATGGCCGCTTGGGCATGCCCGCCGATGGTCACGACCTTGAGCTCCGAGTTCTGAAGGACCTGGGCGTGCTCGCTGCTAATGTCTACATCGATGAAAGTCGAGGACGCGTCGAGAGCGGCCTTCATCTTGGACAGGCTGCTATCTGATGTCATGGTGAGCGTGAGCATCCGCCCCCAGGCAATGCTGGAGACATACACCGGCAGGTTGTCGGGACCGATGTTACCGCGGCTGACCTGATCCGCCAGTATGTCGCTGGTGAATTCGGGGCTGAAGAGGTCAACCGGTGCCTGAGGCAGGACCATGGAAGTGGTGAACATTTTTTGGATGAAGGTCGCTGCCAACGTCGACGAGGCCGACGTGCGCTCCACCTCGAGGCTGGTACGGACGGTTGCCCCCAGGTAGTTCGCCGACAGGCCGAGCTTCAACGCCGACTGATCCAACGAGTAGCTCGACACCTGATTGTAGAAAATGCTGCTGCCCGCCACGTGGCCGGCGCGCTGGGCGACGTCGACAAGCTTACCGATCGCCTGCCCGACGGACGCCAGGTCGGGTGATTGGACCACCTCCGTGTTGTCCGAAAACAGGAGATCGATATAGACCGTTACCGGTCCACGCTGGCGGACGGAAAGTTCGCGAAGCGACCCGAGACCGGCACGGTGGTCCTTTCCCTGGATCAGAGAACCGAGCCACAGGATCTCGCTGTCGGGACTGAAGGTAACGATGGCCTCGGGGTTCCGAGTGAGGCTGGCATTGGTCACCGCGCAGACGTATCCCCCATCCACGTCGATTTCAAAGGTCCTGGGGTCGAAGGTCTCCTCATCGTCCACCGGAGGAGAGTATGCGGCCCAAGTCGGAAGAGACTTTAGGTAAATATTGACGTCCGGATTGATCGGCGGTCCGACCGGGTCGTCACTGCTACAGCCATAGAGAAGGATCAGGAACACAACGCCGAGGGGTACCACATTCTTGCAGGTTCTCATTGAGACTCCTCGCCACCGGTGACCAAGCAACACACCGGCGCATGAGCATGTCCGCGTGGGCGTCAAGGACGGCGACTGGCCCAGTGGTCACACGGACAGAGAATCCCAGTCGTTACCTTGAATATTGAGGTACCCTGTGAAACCATG
>CAJVYZ010000436.1 GCA_913009915.1 uncultured Gemmatimonadota bacterium
AGAACTCGTTGGTCAGCCCCACCTCGGAAAACGACTGATTCCGTTCCCGGTACAGGGTGTAGGTCGTGTTCGACTGCTCGAACTCGTCGATGTCCAGGCCCGGGGCCGTGTGCCACAGCATGACCAGGCGGTCGGCCTGGGGGTAGGGGAGCGGCCGGAGCAACACACCCTCGACCACGCTGAAAATGGTGCTGTTGGCACCGATCCCCAGGGCCAACGTGCCGAGGGCGATGGCGGTAAATACCGGTGTTTTCAGGAGTTTACGGATCGCGTACTTGATCTGCTGAAGGGGCCCCACGGGGGTCTCCGGGTCGAGGTTCCGAACGGGAGCCTGTACGGAGGGGTGCTTCCTAATGTTTCAAGGTGGGACGAGGGATAAGTGCGCAGGTCGCAGTGCGCAGGAGAACAAAAGGGAGGAAGAAGAGGGCTAATACGTCTTCTCCCTCTTTTCCCTCTTAGCCCTCTTATCCCTCTTAGCCCTCTTATCCCTCTTGTCCTTCTCCTCCGGAACCCCTGCGCACTGCGACCTGCGCCCTGCGCCCTCCATCCAGCCCCCTCTCCATCAAGACCACCTCTTTCTTCCCGCCTTCCGTCTCCTGCCGCCCCACTTCCCGGAATCCCATTCGCTCATGGAACAGGATTGACCCCGGATTGGGCGGCCTGATATTCACCTCGCACGTCAGCAGGTCGGCGAACGGGGCGGCAAACTCAGACAGGTCCTGGTACAGCTGCCGGCCCACGCCCGAACCCCGAGCCGCCTCGGCGACGATGATCCGGTCGATGTAGACGAACCGTTCGCGGTGTGCCTGGAACCACTCGAAGTTGGCACTGGCGTAGCTGAGCTCCGGCGTTAATGCCGTCAGGAACCCGACGATGTTGCCGGCCTGTTCGGCGACACGAAAGTATGGTGCGTGCACCCTGAACCAATCGAACTCGGCCAAGCTTAGGGAATTGACGTGCGGCGCGGCAGCTTCGTTGAGGACTCGCAGGGTGGCCAGGTCGTCGAGGGAAACGGCCCGAAGGCTGACGGTCATTGGCTCACGGGGTGATCTGGTGTGGCATCGAGGTACGCGGTGCGAATGCGGCGGGCCAGACCGCGGTACTCCTCGATATCGGTGGGGACGGTGCCGCCGTGCTGGGCTTCGACCACGCTGAGATAGTCCGCGATGTGATCGTCCTCTCCTGTCAGCACGATGCCGCCGAGGTGAACGCCGTGGAGGGAAGCCTCGGCCAGGTCGGCGGCCACTGGCGGCCATCTGCTGGCGACCAGTTCCAGGGCAATGGCGGTCTCACCCGTCAGGCTGAGGAGGCCCACGTCCTGCAGCCGGTTGGCCAGGACCTGGGCCACTTGGTCCGTGCCTCCGGTGATCTCGATATCGCCGTCCTGCCGCAAGGCGTTCAGGGCGCGCTCGAGCACCCCAGCGGCGGCGGCGCGCACGCGGTCTTTGGCGGTCTGTCCCATGCCGGTCACGGCCAGAGCCGCTCCGTATGCCAGCCATCGTCCGTCCGGCGGTAGCTGATACGATCGTGCAGCCGGTTGAGGCGGCCTTGCCAGAATTCTATCAGTTCGGGCGTGAGGCGATAGCCGCCCCAGAACGGCGGCAAAGGAATGTCCTGGCCGGCGAACCGCTGCTCGATTTCCCGGACGCGTCGTACCAGGTCGGATCGGTCGGCCAGCGGTTCGCTCTGGTATGACGCCCAGGCACCGATGCGGCTCCCCCGGGCGCGGGTCTGGAAGTATGCGGCGGATTCCTCCTCGCTGATCCGCTCGACCGGTCCCTCGACGCGTACTTGCCGCTCGAGGATGGGCCAGTGGAACAGGAGTGCCGCAAACGGATTCTCGTCGAGTTCCTTGGCCTTGCGGCTGCCATAGTTGGTGAAGAACACGAAGCCGTCATCGCCCCCCACTCCCCAGCGCTTGAGGAGTACCGCCCGCGCCGAGGGCCGGCCCGCGGGGGTGCAGGTGGCAAGGGTCATCGTTTCGGGGAGAAGCATGCCGGATTCTTCCGCGGCGCGATACCACTCGCCGAACAGGGCGATCGGGTCGTTGCCTGCGGCCAGGTCGGGAAGTCCCAAGGCGATGCCCTTGCCGGCGGTGAACAGGGTCTTCAGCTTGGCGCGAAAGGACATGAGGCTTACCCGGCTCGGTGGCGCGTGGCGGTGCGTTCTTGAGCTGACATCAGACCGCGGCCGCTGTCAGTTCGGGGTAGTCGGGTTCGAACATGGCCGCGCGGATGGCGTCGCGCGTGAAGTGATCGCCATTCGTCTCCCGCGCCAATCCGCGCTCGAGGGCAACCGCGGCCACGCCGGCCGCGATGGCGGCCGATACGTCACGCACGGCCTCGAGCGGCGGGAAGACCCGGCCCATGGCAATGTCATCATCGCTGACTTCGTTCGCCAGGATCCGTGAGGCCACGAAGAACATTTCGTCCGTCACATGGCGAGCCCGAGAGACGATCACTCCCAATCCGACGCCGGGGAACACGTAGACGTTGTTGCCTTGGCCCGGTACGAACCGTTTCCCTTGGTACTCCACGGGATCGAACGGACTGCCGCTGGCGAACACCGCCCGGCCGTCGCTCCAGTGATAGGCTTGTTCGGCGGTGCATTCCGACTGGGAAGTGGGATTGGACAGCGCGAACACGATCGGCCGCTCGTTGATGGCGGCCATGCGTTGGATCACGTCCTGGGTGAACACCGCCGGCACTCCGGCGGCACCGATCAACGCCGTCGGCCGCAGCGTGTCCACCGCCTCTGTCAGGGTGGCAATGTGTTCGTGGTCATGGGCAAACCGCAGCTTGTGCGGTGCCAGGTCGGTACGGCTCCGCACCACCAGTCCCCGGGAGTCGAGGAACCAGCAGCGGCGGACCGCCTCCTCCTCACTCAGGCCCTCGTCCTGCAGGGCGGCCACCAGCAGGCTGCCGATGCCGATGCCGGCCTCGCCGGCGCCGAAGAAGAGGAACTGTCCGTCGCGCAAAGTGCCGCCGGTAATGCGCTGCGCCGAGTAGAGACCGGCCAGGGCCACCGCGGCGGTACCCTGAATGTCGTCGTCGAAGGTACACACCCGGTTACGGTACTCGTCCAGCAACCCGAAAGCATTGCGGGTGGCGAAGTCTTCCAACTGGATGACGGCGTCGGGAAACGCGGCGCTGGCCGCCGTGATGAACTCTTCTACCAGATCGTCGTAGTCGGTCCCCCGCAGCCGGCGCTGCGCCAGCCCGATGTACAGCGGATTCTCGAGCAAGGTCTCGTTTTCGGTGCCGACGTCGAGGGTAATCGGGAGGCATTGGGTCGGGTGGATTCCCGCGCACCCGGTGTAGAGGGCCAGTTTGCCGACGGGAATGCCCATACCGGACG
>CAJVYZ010000437.1 GCA_913009915.1 uncultured Gemmatimonadota bacterium
CACCGGCGCGGACACGATTATCAGCACAGACCTCAAGCTTCAGGCGGGGGCGCGGCTTCGATGGGTGCCACAGGAGACCATCCTCTTCGACGGCGTCCGGCTCAGGCGCAGGACCGTTGTGGATGTGGACGGCCAGGCCACTGCCCTGGTAGGTGAGCTGCTGGTGTTTGGCAGACACGCCGGCGGAGAAAGCCTTACCCAGGGCCTCGTGCACGACGAGTGGCGGGCAAGATTCCGGGGCAAGCTGGTCTGGGCCGACAATCTGCACCTTGCAGGCGACGTGGCCCGGCAGATGGAATCTCGGGCAGGGTTCGACGGAAGCAAGGCGATGGCAACGCTGGTGTACGTGTCCAGGGACGCACCAGGGCGCGTTGATTGCGTGAAGTCGCTGATCAGGACGGAGAAATGCCGATCAGGCGCAACCCTGATGGGCAACGTGGTGGTCG
Source organism: uncultured Gemmatimonadota bacterium (assembly GCA_913009915.1). Classification (GTDB taxonomy): domain Bacteria; phylum Gemmatimonadota; class Gemmatimonadetes; order Gemmatimonadales; family GWC2-71-9; genus N074bin45. The sequence goes on from CAJVYZ010000437.1 coordinate 447, forward strand.
CCCGATGGCTCGGCAGGGACCCCGCGTCGGTCAGGCAATCCTACGCCGCCTTCGTCTCGGACTTCGCGTCGGAACTGGGCTGGACCGACAAGGGCCTTCCCACTGTCTGGAGTGTATGATTGGACCTCGAAAAGGCCCGCTGCGTTGGCGCAACGGCGCATCCTTGTCGCAGGTCGACTATCCGCGCGGTCAGGCAATCAACGGGAGACTACATGTGAATCTCACACCCAGGGAGAAAGACAAGCTGCTGGTGGCTATGGCCGCCGTGGTCGCCCGCCGCAGACAGGAGCGGGGCGTCAAGCTGAATCACCCCGAGGCTGTGGCGCTCATCACCGACTACGTTGTGGAAGGCGCCAGGGACGGCCGTTCCGTGGCGGACCTCATGCAGGCAGGGGCGACGGTCCTCATACGGGACGATGTCATGGAGGGCGTGCCGGAGATGATTCACGATGTGCAGGTGGAAGGGACCTTTCCCGACGGCACCAAGCTGGTGTACGTCGGTCCAGGCGAGACGGCGCCGATGCTGTGGCTCCGACGGTTCGACCGGCTCAACGCGACGCCCATCCCCGGCACCGAAGGGGCCAGGAACCCCTTCTTTTCACCCGACGGCGGCTCCATCGGGTTCCTTACCGAGCGTCCCCGCGCATTGAAAGTGGCTTCGCTCCTGGGAACGCCTCCGGTCTCACTGTCCGATACCGCCCTGGGCACCAGTGGGGCCGACTGGGCGGAGGACGGCTTCATCTACTTCGACGCGGACCGGCTGGGGCTTCAGCGTATACCCGAGGGTGGTGGGCCACGCGAGCCGGTGGTGCCCCTGGTGCGGGATTCCGGAGAGGTGGGCGTCGCCTGGCCCCACGTGCTCCCAGGTGGCAAAGTCGTCTATCGCATGCGCTATTCCGGATCCGGCCCCGAGGCGTTCACCATCAACGTGGTCGACCCGGCGACCGGGGATACCAAGACACTGCTCTCCGCGGTGCGCGCCCAGTACTCGCCCTCGGGGCATCTGGTGTACGCCACGGCGGAAGGCCAGGTGCTGGCCGCCCCCTTCGACCCCCGCGCGGCGGAGATCACTGGTCCGGCGATGGCGCTGATGGAAGGGCTTTCCCTGGGGACCTTCGGCGTCGTCGACTACGATATCTCCTCCTCGGGATCGATGGTGTATGTGACCGGTTCATCGACCGAGCAGGCCGGCCTGTTCTGGTTGAATCTCGACGGATCCACCGAACCGGTCGATTCCGGGTGGACGCCAGGGGGAAGGGTTCTCTGGCTGTCGCTCGATCCAGGTGGCACCCGAGTGGCGCTCGGGATGAGGCAGGATGGTGGTCGCATCGACGTCATGCTGAAGGACCTGACAGGGAGTGGCGTTCCCGTGCGACTGACGTTCGATGGTCGCGGCAACTTTGCCCCACTGTGGACGGACGACGGACGATCCATCCTGTACTTTTCGGATCGAGGTGGTGGTTCCAGGTCGGTCACTGGCATACCCCAGCCATTCGGCCTCTATCGCAAGCGGGCCGACGGGTCCGGTTCCATCGTGCCGATACTTCTCCCCGACGTAACTCTCTCGGGCGGTTACGACGTCACCGGCTCCGGTGACGATCTCTACCTGGTACTGACGGTGCAAGGATCGGAAGACGAGGCCGACATCGTCGGTTTCCGCCCGGGACGTGACAGCGTCGCCATACCCCTGGTCGTCGATGACGGCTATACCCTTGACCCCGCCCTGTCGCCCGATGGACGCTGGATGGCCTACCGAGCGAACGAAGTGAACCGGCGCATCTTTGTTCGTCCCTTCCCCAACGTCGAAGACGGACTGTGGGAGGTCACCGACGGAAACGGCACCGATCCGATGTGGTCCCCCGACGGGAAGACGATCTACTACTACGGCGACGGTGGAACATTGACGGCCGCCACGGTACAGACTGAGCCGACTTTTTCGGTCGTCGAGCGGCGCCAGCTCAGTGGCTCTAACGCGGTGTTTGCCCCGGCGGGTGCGCCCTACGCGCCGGCCCCCGACGGCCGGGTGCTTCTCGTCGGGGCGCGCGGCGGCGGCTCGGAGTCGGGCCAACTGGTGGTCGTGCAGGGGTTCGCGGAGGAACTCAAGGCGAGGGCGGAGGGGGAGTAGGGCTGGTGGCGATCAAATATCGGCCACCTCCTCCCCCGCCTCGATCCGCCGGTCCACCGCCGCGCCGATCTCCTTGGCCTCTTCCAACACACCGGTCAGATCCTCGACCGACGCCAGACCCGCCTGCACCTTGAGCATCACTAGCCGCAGCTTCTCCAAAGCCGCCACGGTGTGATTCAACGAATCGCCAGTGTCGCCCTGGGCCCGCAGCCGCTCGGCACGCGCTTCCAGGCGGTCCACCACGCTGCGAATCTCTCCGGCTTGACCACGCGCTCCATCCGTAAGGGCGTCGAAGGCAGCCATGGTGGACCGGCCCAGCACCATTTCGGTGGCGTCGGCCGAGGGCAGCGCCTAACGCTCGCGCGGCTTGAGCCTGAAGTAGGACAAGGGAGAAGCTCGGTGTGAAGTAGCGGTAGGTAGCATGGCGTCGCGAGCGGACATCGACGGGCACATTCGCTGCAAGGCCTTCTAGTAGGCTCATCGAATCTCTGGTCATCATGGTGATCCTGGGCGCGCTCGTCAACACCGCCGTCCCGGCCTAGCGCGACACCCGTCTTCGGGCGGACGCCGCCCGAATCATTGCCGACTTCACCGGCCCTGCGTTGGAACTTGCCCGAGATCGGAAGAGCGTCGTGTAGGGAAAGAGTGTAGATCTCGGTGGTCGCCGGATCATTAAAAAAAAAAAAACAGACCACTACGTCAGGTAGCTACTGCAGCTACTATGCACACTACGCCACCACCACATCTCCACTTCACAACAGCCACCTAGTACATGCACAAGACAC
>CAJVYZ010000438.1 GCA_913009915.1 uncultured Gemmatimonadota bacterium
TTAGTGATATTTTTTTTTTTTTTCAAGCAGAAGACGGCATACGAGATATATCAGTGTGACTGGAGTTCAGACGTGTGCTCTTCCGATCTCCGCCGCATGCTTGCGAGGTTGGCCGGCGATCCGCGGGCGCCGGCCGACCTGGTGGCCGGCGCCACGGCGACCCTGATCGGGGTACTCGTCGCCGAGGGGAGTGTCGAAGACGCCGAGCGAAGGCTGGAACAGTTCGAAGGCGGCCTGAGTGGTGAGGAGCGGCTCGCCTTGCACCGCACCGTTGCCTGGGGTTGGGTCCGCCAGGGCAACCTCGGTCGGGCCGGTCTCCTGGTGGCCAGCGACAGTACCGTCGACGGGCTGGCACTGACGGGCTACATCGCCCTCTACAGCGGGGACGTCACCAGCGCCATCGACCGATTCCAGGGGGCGGGTCCCTACGCCGGTACCCGCGAGGAGGCGGTGGCCCGGACGGTATTGCTCGCCTTGCTGCAGCCCATCGAGGCCGACACCCTGGCAGCGCTGGGTGAGGGACTTCTGATGTTGCACCGGGGTGACACCGCCACCGCCGTCGCCCTACTGGCCGGCGTGGCCGAGGATCTGCCCGATGCCGGCGGTGGCGCGGAGTTGTACCTGCTCATCGGAAAGATAGCTGTCGCCAGCGGCGACATCTCCCAAGGGGAGGAGTGGTTTCACCGGGCGGCCATTGGTGGCACTCCGGCCACCGCCCCTGCGGCCGAGTTGGAACTGGGTCGTCTGCTGCTGTCGCTCGGCCGGAGGCAAGAGGCCGTCGACATCCTCGAACATCTGATTCTGTCGTACGGGGAGAGCGCCCTGGTGCCCCAAGCACGGCGCCTGCTCGACCAGGCTCGCGGTGGGGTTCCGCGCATATGAAACGCCGCTCGTTCATCAAGCACTCCGGCGCGGCCATGGTGGCGGCGTCGCCCTTGGGGGCGGTCGCGGTGCGCTACCTGGGCGAGGCGGCCCCGTGGCAGCTCATTCCCATGGACGACACTCAGGACGATCACCTGAAGGCGTACGGGGTCACCTTCCGGGCGCTGGAGCGGGGCGCCAAGTGCGAGTGGTTCCTCAATTATCGCGACGGTGCGTTCCTCGTTCCGGGCGACGCCGCCACGGTGCGCGACGCCCGGCTTGCGGGCGTGACGGCCGATCCAATTAGCGAGGGCGAGCTCCTGGCCATTCGGGGTGAGATAGCCGGCGCCAACATGGAGGCGGTGCCGTTGGAGAAGGCGCCCGACGTAGCAGTGTACGCCCCCCCGGATGCCGCGCCCTGGGACGACGCGGTCACCATGGCGTTGCAGTACGCCGGTATCAGGTTCGAGCAGGTGTGGGACGCGGAGGTACTCGGGGCGGGATTGGAGGAGTACGACTGGCTCCATCTCCATCACGAAGATTTCACCGGCCAGTACTCGAAGTTCTTCCTCAATTACTCCGGCACTGCCTGGCTCAACGCCATGGTGGCGCAGAACGAATCGATGGCCCGCCGGCTCGGTCAGCCCAACGTGCCGGCCCTCAAGGGGGCCGTGGCGGAGACGATTCGCCGGTTCGTGACTGACGGTGGGTTTGTGTTTGCCATGTGTACCGCAACCGAGACGCTCGATCTGACTCTGGCCGGGCAAGGCATCGACCTGGCCGCGAGCTACGCCGACGGCGACCCCATCGATCCCAATGCCGCGTCCAAGATGAACTGGGATCGAGCCCTGGCGTTCCACGATGCCGAATTGGTTCTGAGTCCCACCGTCCCGCAATTCTCCAACATCGACGGACACCAGGTCAATGCTCCGTCACGACGCCAGTCGCTGGGATCGTTCACCCTCTTCAGCTTCAGCGCCAAGATCGATCCGGTGGCTTCCATGTTGGTGCAGAACCACCGGGACGTCATTCCCGACTTCTACGGCCTGACCACGTCGTTCACCCGCGCAACGCTCAAGCCCGGGGTCACCGTCCTGGCCGACGAGCCCGGGGCCCCGTGGGTGAAGTACATCCACGGCGAAGCGGGAGAAGGGACCTACACCTTCTTCGGCGGGCACGATCCGGAAGATCCGCAACATCAAATCGGCGACGCGCCCACGGACCTGTCGCTCCATCCGCACTCACCGGGCTACCGGCTCATCCTCAACAACGTGTTGTTCCCCGCCGCCAAGAAAAAAGTTCTCAAGACATGACGACAGCGGGGGCAGCGAGGGCTGCGAGGGCAGCGGGGGCAGTGAAGGGAGCTGGTGACCCTGTTACCTCTCCACGATTACCTTGCCAGGATGGATGATACCAACGGGTCGGTCGGGCGGGTTCTTCCGGATGTCGCGGCCTTTCTTGCCGCGGAGATTGCGCTGGCGGGTGGGCGAGAGGTGTGTTTCGTCGCCACGGTAGACGGTGACGGCAGGATCACCGAGGCGCGGACGGTGGCTCGGGGAACTCCTGACATGGTGTTGGCCCTTCCCGGAGTGGCAGCGCAAGGCGAGATGCTGCTGCACAACCATCCCGGCGGTCCGCTGGAGCCCTCATCGGCGGACCTCACCATCGCGGCAACACTGCACGACGCCGGCGTCGGATTCGGCATCATCGACAACGAAGCCTCCGAGCTGTACGTGGTCACGGAAGTGCCTCGTGCCAGAACCATCGAACCGCTCGACCCCTTCGCCGTCGTCGAGGCCCTGGGCGAAGGGGGGCCCATCGGGAAAGTGTTGGGGCATTACGAGGACCGTCCCAGCCAGCGCGACATGAGCGCCTACGTCGCCGACGCGTACAACGACGGTGGGGTACAGGTTCTGGAGGCCGGCACCGGGGTGGGCAAGTCGTTCGCCTACCTGGTGCCCGCCCTCGCCTGGGCCCGGCAGAACGGTGAGCGCACGGTGGTCTCGACCAACACCATCAATCTCCAGGAACAACTCGTCGGCAAGGATCTTCCGCTGCTGCGCACCGCGTTGGCGGACGGGGAGTACGTCCCCAGTTTCGCCATGCTCAAGGGGTGGCGCAACTATGTGTGCCTGGCACGCCTGGAACAGGCCGGGACCGGACAACAGACGTTGCTCGAGCCGGACCAGCACGACGAGTTGATGGTGTTGATGGAGTGGGCCGCGCGAACGGGGGATGGATCGCTGAGCGATCTGCCGGTGGCGCCGTCGCCCGACGTGTGGGAAGAAGTCAGCGCCGAGTCGGATTTGTGCCCTCGCCTCAAGTGCCGCCACTTCGACAAGTGCTTCCTCTTTCGGGCTCGGCGGCGGGCGGCCGAAGCCGACATCGTGGAGATCGGAAGAGCACACGTCTGAACTCCAGTCACACTGATATATCTCGTATGCCGTCTCCTGCTTGAAAAAAAAAAAATAGGCAACGATCCGCCTGCTAGG
>CAJVYZ010000439.1 GCA_913009915.1 uncultured Gemmatimonadota bacterium
ATCTTCTTGCCGGAGTACGAAGCGTCGCTGAGGTCACGTTCCATGGTCTCGGCCGTGCCGTTGCCGAACGTCTCGTAGAACCGCCCCATGGCGTTGTGGTTGTTGGTTACCCACAGGAGATAGCCGGGATACCAGCCGGTGTAGAATCCCCAGGTCCACACGCCCGGCATGTCCATGCCGGTGACGCGCGCCACCTCGTAGTTGGCCAGCATGTGCCACTCGCCGATGGTGAGCGGATCGATCGTCTCATTGTAGGGGCCTGTCCCGCCCGAGACGTACAACAGCGGCACCGATTCGTGCAGGTCGAGCGATACCGTGGGGCGCCACTCGAAGAACACCTCGAGGTAGTTTCGGGTGAGCGGTTGACTCACCATGATGCCGTCGCGGTTGTTGTCGTGGAACGTGTAGTGGCCCCAGAACGGCGGACTCCTTGGCGGCATGTTGTTGCGATCGGTGTGTCCCTGCACGTGCCGGCGGTACCATTCGACCTGGCGGGTGCGCCCGTCGACTTCGAGGACCGGGGTGATCAGGGTGATGACGTTGTGGCGGATGGTCTCGAACGGCTCCCGGTCTTCCACCGCCAGGCGGTAGGCCAGCTCCATCACCATTTCCGGTGGCCCCAGCTCGGTGGAGTGCAGCCCGGCCGTCATCCAGTAGATCGGCACGGCGCCGGCGATGATCGAATCGGCCTCGGCGCGGGTGGTGATCCGTGGATCGGCCAACCGACGAAGCATCGCCTTGTGGTCTTCCAGCCGGTTCAGCAGCGCCGCGTCGCCGATCGCGGCCACGATCATGTCGCGGCCCTCTTCCGATTGTCCCACCACGAACGTCTTGACCCGCGGTGATGATGCGGCCAGCGTGTTGAAGTATTCGTGGATGCGGTCCACTGGGGTCAGTTCGCCCGGCGTGCCGACGACGTAGCCGAGGAAGTCGCGGGGACTGGGAATGGTGGCGTGATCCGGGATGGTGGCGACCCAGGGGGACAGGTAGGCCGAGTCGGTCGTGGCCGCCCTGATGGCGGCGGTGGAGATGGTGTCGATCGGGAGCGAACCGGCGGATTGGCCGGCGGCCGGCGTGGCACAGATGGTGGCCACAACGGCCAGACAGGCGCTCACGGGTCGCATGGAATCTCCTGAAGAAGCCGAGCGCCCGATTCAGCGCTCGTGACGTTTGGTGAACTGGATCTCGTTGTCGAAGGCGACCCGCAGCATGCCGATGGCGCCTTTGCCGTTGGGGACGAAGATGAGAAACCGGCCGGCCCACAGCCGCACGTACGGATCGCGCCAGGCCACCCGGTAGGTGTCGTACTGCCAGTGGGTCAGGTCGCCGACGTACTTGTCGTTGTAACGGAAGACCAGGCCATTGTCCTCTTTGGTGACGGTGGCGGAGCCGGATAGAGTGTCGAAATACTCGCCGAGGTATTCGCCCAGCGGGAGGCTGCGCTTGGCGTTCGCGTCGCGTGATTCATCCCAGTGCCACTCCTCCTGTTTTGCCTTCTTCCGCGCTTTCGCGCGCTGTTGCAACAGCTGGGAGTTCCAGTCCGGACCGGCGTCGCCCAGGACGGCGTCGATGATGTGGTTGCTGAGAGCCACGGGAAACCGGCCGGGGATCATGTTGGTCAACACCACCACGCCCAAATTGGATCCCGGGATCATGGTGATCAGCGATCCCATCCCGTCCACGCTCCCCGAGTGGCGCACGGCCTTGCGGCCATGATAGTCGAACAGATCCCACCCCAGGCCATAGGCGTTGAAGTTGCGATCCTCCAGGTCGATCGCCTCCATCGGGTCCTGGTACCAGATCTGCGGCGTCTGCATGTCCTCGATGATCCGGGGACTGACCAGCGTGTCGCCGTCGAATACGCCGTGCCCCAGGTGGAGCCGGAGCCAAGCGGCCATGTCGCTGGCGTTCGAGTTGAGCGCCATCGCCGGCGCCACGTTGTCGAGGTCGTACCACGCAACCGGCTTTGGTTTGCCGTGGATCTCGATGTGCGGTGTGGCGACGTTGTCGCGCCCCCCAAGCCCGTCGACCGACAGCGTACTCAGGTACATCCCCAACGGTTCCAGCAGCCGCTCCGTCACGAAGCTGTGCCAGCTCTCACCCGTGACGGCCGGGATGATTTCTCCGGCGGCCAGGTACATGATGTTCGAGTAGCCGTATCTGGCGCGGAAGCCCCCGGCGGGTTTCTGGTAACGGAACCGGCGGAGAATCTCGTCCGCATCGAGCTCGGACCCCTGCCACAGATGATCGGCGGCCCATCCGGCGTAGCCGGCCCGATGTGACAGGAGGTCGCGGATGGTGAGGTGGCGGGTGACCCACGGGTCGTACAGCTGGAACTCCGGGAGGTACCCGTTGACGGGATCGTCCCACCCTACGACGCCCTCGCCCACCAGGATGCCCAGGGCGGTGGCAGTGAACGCCTTGGTGCAGCTGGCGACCGCGAACAGCGTGTGCCCGTCCACCGGGTCGTCGGTCCCCACGGTACGAACCCCGTAGCCATTCAGGAATGCCACGGAGTCGTGCTGCACCACCGCCACGGCCAGACCGGGGATCTGCCATGCCTCCATCCCGGCCTCGATGAACTCGTCGAGGCCGTGGAGCGATTCGATCTGGGCGGCGGCCCTGTACGGAAGCAACGCCACGAGAATGGCGGTGCCCCACAGAAGCGCCCGGCCCCAATGGCGATCGGGTCTGTTAGGCATATCCCTCACGACGATTTAGCTGCTGCGGCCGCCACGAACGGGCGGATGAATCGGCCACGGCAAAGATGACTCCCCGCTGGGTCAGGCGCCAGGGGAGGTAGGGAAGGGCGTAGGGCATTCGTGCGTAGGCTTCGCGGCGCACCCCAGGACGTGGGCACCTTCCCACGCCCTACGGCCCTACGCCCTACGCCCCACGCCCCACGCCCCACGCCCCATTCATGACGTGGAGACCCATTGAGAAGACCACCCCCGTAGGCGATGTTAGATGTCCTGAGCCCTCCCGGAGATCAATCATGTGCCGCTTCGCTCTCTACCTCGGACCGCCCGTTCGCTTGAGTCAGTTGGTGACCGAGCCGACCAACTCCATCATCCATCAGAGTTACCACAGCCATGAGCGGCCGGAACCGCTGAACGGTGACGGGTTCGGTGTTGCCTGGTACGTGCCGGACATCAGACCCGAGCCCGCCGTGTTCCGCTCCACCACTCCGGCGTGGAACAACCACAATCTGCTGCATCTGGCGCCGGTCACAGATCGGAAGAGCACACGTCTGAACTCCAGTCACACTGATATATCTCGTATGCCGTCTTCTGCTTGAAAAAAAAAAAACACCAAGAACCCTCACCCTAGCCTTACTCTCACCAACCCGTTT
>CAJVYZ010000440.1 GCA_913009915.1 uncultured Gemmatimonadota bacterium
GCCACATCCCGATGCGCCTCCACAACCAGAGCGCCCACAGTGCTATCCACCTCAACATCGAGGTCCGGCACAACATCAAGAGCCCTGGTCGCTTCCATAAACCCAACCTATCAACAGGGTGCGACAAAAACGCGAAGACCGGTAACGAAATGGGCCGTGTCGGAGGGCTCCCGTTGTCAGTCGATCAGGTTGACGTCGGCGTTGAGGGCACGGTACGTCTTGAGGGCCCGATTGTCCCTCGTATGCAGAGTCGCCCCCGCCGCCACAGCCGCCGCGGCGATTAGAGCGTCGTAGACCGATCCACCGGAGATCCCAAGCTCAGGGAGCCGCCCCAGCAGAGCCGTCGCCCCCTCTCGACTTAGGAAGCGCGACATCGGAAAATTCGCGTCAATCAGATCTCTGACGGTCGCCGGATCTCTTCGCAGCGGCGGCGGAAGGCGGGTGAGAACCGAAAAGGTCTCGAATGCGGCGTGTCCTGCCAGTCCGAGGGTCAGACCTTCGGTAGCTGCGGACACTTGGGTATGGCTGGAATGGTCCTGAACTACGAGCGCTACCGCGACACTCGTGTCGACGAGATGCAAGCGGTCGCCTCGGCTCACCGCTGATCTATATCTTTGAGCGCCTGAACGGTGTCGTCGTCGATGACCTTTCCTTCAGCCGGGATGACAGTTCGCCCAGCAACCTCCACGACGGCAGAACTCGAGACAGGTGTAATTCGGATAGCTGCCCCGTCAACCGACAACTCCACCTCGCCGGCAGTAAGGCCGATGCTCTGACGAAGCGACTTCGGAACGACGAGGCGGCCAGATTTGTCGATGGTAGTGCGCATACCATGAGCATACCATGGCAATGGTACTCGAATCGCACGCACCCAGGACTGAGCCCGACGGCCTGCGTCACCGGACCGGGACGATCTGAAAGATGGCTCCGTTCGCCGAGATCACGTAGACCTCGCCGTCGGCGTCGACTCCGAAGGAGGCCACAAGGCGCTGCTCGCCCACCTGGTCGGTCCAGTCGGTTTGTTCGGTTGCCTCACCATCCACCGCTCGGAAGCTCTTCAGGTAGCCGGCACAGAAGTCCGAGTAGAAGTAGTGACCAACCAACTCAGGGATGGCCCCTCCCCGATAGGTGACTCCGCCCGTTATCGCACACGCTCCGGCCACGCCAAGGGGCTCCTCGACGAGGGGCAGGGTCAGACCCTCGACGTCGCAGCCAGACCGGGGCAAAAAGCAGTGCAGGCCCTCGGTTATCGGCCAGCCGAAGTTGTAGCCAACCGGATCAAGCGACACAACGTCGATCTCCTCGAAGCCATCCTGGCCGACGTCACCTATATACATCGACCCATCCACTTCATCGATCCAGAACCGCCATGGGTTGCGAAGCCCGTACGCCCACACCGCCGGGTCACCCCCGCCTTCGACAAACGGGTTGTCCGGCGGCACGGTGAATCCACGGCCGTCTTCCCCCGCATCGACATCACCATCGACGTCGATCCTCAAGATCGTTCCCAGCAAGGTGTCAGGGCGTTGGCCGTCGCCGAACTGGTCGTCCGCGCCCCCGCCATCACCGAGCCCGACGTACAAGAATCCGTCGGGACCGAACTGGATCATGCCGCCGTTGTGGTTTCGGGCCGGTTGATCGAGGGAGAGCACCACCCGCTCTCTGTCCGGATCGGCTGTTTCGGACCCCGGCTCCGCAACGAATTCCGATACCGTCGTGTCGCCGTTGATCGCCGAGTAATGCACGAAAAAGCGACCGCTGGCGCCGAAATCCGGGGCGAAGGCCAAACCAAGCAGGCCCTGCTCGTCGTCGTCCCTGACCAGATCACGAATGTCGAGCAACGGCGGCACGACGACTTCCCCACCAGCCACGATCACGATCCGGCCATCCTTGAGGGCGACGAAAAGGCGATCGTCACCGGGAGGGCTGGTCAGCATGATCGGGAACTCGAGCCCGTCGACCACCCGCTCGTAGGCAAGACCCTGTAATCCGGGCAGAGTGGTTGTCGTAGTCGTGGGGGCCACCTCGGCGACCGTCGTCACGACGGACCCGGTCGTGGTCGTCGTTGGGGTCGATGACGAACCGGCGGTCGAAGCGACCGTGGAGGGCAAGGAGATCGTTTCGCCAGATTGGCTCGAACTGCATGCTGCGGCGGCAAACGCAAGGACAAAGAGGAGAACCGCGGAGCGCATCAAGGCAGGCTAATTCCACGAACCGCCAATGCGCACCACAATGGGCGCATGCAGCCGTTCTCCCTCCGCCGACCCAGACCCGGGCGTATCGACGCCTCCACCCCGACCAATTTCGAACCCGCAAACCTCGTCGACCTCGATGAGCTACCGGACAGGTTCCGCCGGCACCGGCTCAAAGCCCGAATCGGGACCGGCCATGACTGGTACCTGCGGGCCAGAGACGCGTTGCTTGCGGGGACGCAGTTCGAGCTTTCCTGGGTGTCGATCGAAGGTGCAGATCGCCCTTTCCAGGCGGGCCAACGCCTCACCATCAACAGCCGGGCCTGGCCGCTGTGGATCAGCGCCGTACTGCTGGCGATGCTGGCCCACGTGGACGTACTGCTGCTGGGTAGCCATCGTTCCGACGAGGAAGTGGCCTCCTATGGCGCGGCGGCGCGTTTGGCGGCGGTGATGTTATTTCCCTACGTGGTGGCGAACGCCGCCACCGCGGCGTCCGTCGCAGAGTTGTATGCGCAAAACCGCCGGCGGGATCTGGAACGCGTCGTACGTCGGTTAACGAGTCTGGTCTTTGCCGTGACCCTGGTACTGGCACTGGGTTTTTTCTGGGCCGGGGAGGCGCTGATGGCCGGCATCTACGGCGAGTATTATCGTCCCGCGGCGACGGTGCTGGTGGTGCTGGCCGCCGGGCAACTGGCGGCCGTGGCTAGCGGACCGGGCGCACTCGTGCTGATGATGACGGGATACGAACGCACCTTGATGGGATTGACCCTGGTGACCGTAGCGGTTTTGCTGGGTCTCGGATCGTGGGCGGCGAAGTTCTACGGCGCACTGGGCCTTGCCGTTGCGGTCGCGACCGTGCAGGCCCTGCAGGGAATCGGCGTGATGCTGGCGGCGCGGTGGCGAACGGGAATATGGACCTGTGTGAAGGTTGCGTGACGATGACGTTCGAGGGGGAGATGAGCTACGCGCGCATGACGACTCAGGATCCCAATGCGCTGAAGCGTTTCGTGCAGCGCCGCCGGCTCGCCCACGGCCTGCGTGCCGTGCGGTCCTGGGACCCAGCGGACGGGCTGTTGCTGAGATCGGAAGAGCACACGTCTGAACTCCAGTCACACTGATATATCTCGTATGCCGTCTTCTGCTTGAAAAAAAAAAAACAA
>CAJVYZ010000441.1 GCA_913009915.1 uncultured Gemmatimonadota bacterium
GAAGGTGTTTCTGGACCGTGCTAAGCCGAAGGTCCACGCCCGCCGCCAGTGCCTGTGATTTGAGGCTCTGGTCGAGTGTCCCGGAGTCTGATCCACGGCGAACCAGATACCAAATCGGCCGCTCCGAACGAAAGACGTATTCGCGACCGGTAGGATCGTAGTAGACACACTCCCTGAACGGCGCGTGCTCGAACGTGGGCTCAATCCCAATGGCCGCTAGCTCGTCCAGCACGTCACCCGTCGTGGTCCAGTTCTCAAGCCCTTGGAAGTCGCCGTGGAAGCGCTGCCCAACCTCACCATGGCGCTCGGTGACGATCACACGAACATCTTGTTTCGCGACTGTTAGCGCCGCCGCGAGTCCTGCGGGACCGGCGCCGGTTATCTCAACAGTCATTGCCATGGGATGCCTCGGTCGAGCGTTGTGTTTTCCCTGAGGCGGGCACACCGCCTGATGGACCTGCCCCCAATGTTACATCGTGAGCGGAACTTGGCCAGCCTGGACAGGCTGCCCGACGACAGGGATATGAAGGTGGGTGACGTCGCGGTTACCCGGGTGCTCATACGCCCGCCCGCCGGCCAGGTCAAGACTCTGAGCGGCACGTCGAGCACATACTGGATCCGGATGGTAAAGAAGTCAGGTCGTTTACATGATCATCTTCGGTGAAGGCATCGTGCACTGGCCCACGATCGTCTCCGTCGCCGCGCTCCCCATCATCGTGGGGGCATATACCCTGCTCGCGCGGAAAGAGGAACGGCAGATGCTCCAGAAGTTCGGCGACGAGTATCGCGAATACCAGCGTCGCGTACCGATGTTCATTCCCCGCTTCGATAGCGTGGCCAAACAGGAGGCCTGAGTGGACCCAGGAACCTTGACCCTGATCAGCGGCGTCGTACTGCTCCTCGTCTTCGCCCTCGTCGGGTGGAGCGTCCGGCGTCGCCAGACCGTTCGCGACAGAAAGAGCAGCGGTACGGACCAAAAGGAATCGCCGTGACTCGATACAGATAGGTATATCCGACGCCCTGGAGGCCCAAGAGAACCTCGACACAGCAGGCGTACGGATTCCCCCCTCTGCTGCATTTCACTCTGGCACCCACCTCCCGACGTTACGCCGTCCTTCCACCGACCGGGCATCGGCGAACTCCCCCATCGGAGGCGCGGGCGTGATCGGATGGATCGCGATTACGTCGTTGGTGCGACAGGCGATCGCAAACCGTGGCCTCATTGCCATCCGCCATGGCGAACCTTCGCTCGGTCATGTGGCCACCTTTCAAGGTCGAGACGCTGGAGAGTGGAGCATCTGGCCAACGTGTCCCACATCCCACTCCGGCCCGGTAGATCCTGGGAGTGCATGCGAATCAGAGTTCGGCAAGCGGCATCGTGGGGCGTCGTATTGCCTAGCACCCAGGCGATCCCACCGCCGGACCGCCCCGGGCTCGAAAACATGGTCGGGCAGGCCATCAGCGCCCAGATGGGCGCGGCGCGTCATGGATACAGGCTGCCCAAATGGGGAGAACCATGAGCACCAGTCCACCGATCTCGCTAGGATATCGCGTCGCATGGGCAAGAGCGGCAAACGCACCGAATGAGTGACCTACCAGCGTGACGGGCTTGCCGCAGGAGGGTGGCGGGCATGCTCACCTCCACCCTCGGTTCCGGTTCGCGTGGGCGCGGGCGTAACATAGGTGCGATGGCGCACTCAGCGGCGACCGGGGTTCGCCAGAAGGGGCGTGCGCTACCAAGGGCGGTGGTCAAACACGAGGGGGAGAGAGAGCCAGAGAAGCTAGCCAGCCGATTCTGGGAGCGGACGTCCAAGTCGCCGCGGCTCAGGAGCTGGACGATCGGCATCGACGCGGCCAACGCTACCGTTGCTATGGCTGCTGTCGGACTCCTGGCGGTGCTCGCCCGGGAGCCGATGATCTTCCCGTCGTTGGGAGCCACGGCCTATCTGTTGTTCGCACACCCCCACGAGCACCAGGCCCGGTTCCGGAACGCATTGCTCGGCCACCTGGCCGGCGCGCTGATCGGGTTGGCCGCGTTGAAGCTCTTCGTGACGGGCATCGGCGGCGTGCACGTGTCAGCCGCATTGGAGATCCTGCAGCCGGGCGCGCGATGGTCTATGGCGCACCAGTGGCTGTACGTGGCCGCGGCGGCGACGTCCATCGGCCTCACTCTGGCGTTCATGGTCGCCACCGGGACGGAGCACTCGCCGGCCTGCTCGACGACGCTCCTTTTTTCGCTCGGAGTGTTCCAGCATCTGTGGCAAATCGGTGTACTGGTGGCGGGCGTGGCCCTGTTGCTGGTGTGCGGTCGGGTGCTCAACCATCTGGCGGGATTCGGCGGACCAGCGGAACGGTCGAAGGGTGCGGGTGGTGTCGTTCCCTAAGTCTCGCTACGGCAGTTACCTCCTGTGGGGGCAGGGCTTGGTGAGGGCCGACACGTTCTGACGTCGGCGCTTAGGGAACCCGACGGGAAAGGGAGAGGATCATGGCGGACAGAATGATATCGGTGGGTGTCAACGGGTACGGCGTGATTGGGAAGCGGGTGGCCGACGCGCTCAGGGTACAGCCGGACATGCGGCTGGTGGGTATTGGCGACGCGATGAGCGACTACCGCATCAAGGCAGCCGTGGCCCGTGGCATCCCAGTGTACGCATCGGTGGGGGGGAAGGCGCGCGAGATGGAGGCAGCGGGTGTCCCCATCGCCGGGACGTTGGATGATCTCCTGGCGGCGGTGGATGTGATGGTGGACTGTACGCCCAAGGGCATCGGAGCCCGAAATCTCGAGCACTATCGGCAGGCCAGAGTCAAGGCAGTTTATCAGGGTGGCGAGCAGCACGGCCTCACCGGCCATTCCTTCGTGGCCCAGGCGAACTACCAGAGCGCCCTTAACGATGCGGCTTGACGGCAAGGTGTACTATTTCTGCGACGACACACGCGGTGCCGACTATCGGCACTCGGGGAACGGAGAGGAAGGCTAATGTTCGATCATCACCACGGCGCCGTGCAGGCGTCCAGCGATCAGGCCGTGCTCGAGTTGGAGATCACCAACTACTTCATGGGGTCGGCCTGTCCGAACATTGAGGAGCACGTGGCGGCTAGTTCCGGCGTGCAAGGCGTCACTCTCAATCGCACTAGTGGCATCATTCAAGTCGCCTACGCTCCGGACCAAGTTACCCCTGACACCATCATCGAAGCCGTCAAACACTGTGGCTTCCACTGCCGGGAAGGTGGGCCGGTGCACGAGGCCAGCCGCCCGGGCGCAGCCCACGCGGAGAGATCGGAAGAGCACACGTCTGAACTCCAGTCACACTGATATATCTCGTATGCCGTCTTCTGCTTGAAAAAA
>CAJVYZ010000442.1 GCA_913009915.1 uncultured Gemmatimonadota bacterium
AGGCGGTATCGGATTCCACGAGATGCTTCTCGAGATCCCGAAGGCGCTCCTCCGTGGCCTCGCGCTCCTTCAGCAGACTCGGCCGCTTTTGGACCAGCTCCTGCAGCCGTCGTGCTTCGACCTCAGCCTCGCGCGCGATCCGCTCCCGCCGCCCTCGTTCCGCCTCGGCCTGGCGGAGGTCATCGGGTTCGTTTTGTAGTTGTTGAATGCGCTTCTTGTAGAAACCGCCGTTGAATTCCACTTCCTGGAGCTGCTGATCGAGAAGTTCGATGACGCCGTCGAGGTCGTCCCCCAAAGGCCGGCCGCAGGTAGGACAATCGCCATCGGCTCCCGCCGCCGACACGCGGTCGCGCTGCGCCTTGAGATCGAGATACTGTTCCGCCAGGGTGGCCCGCTTGGTTTGTGCGTCCTGGGCGTCCCGCACCCACGCGGTCCGCAATTCTTCCGCGGCCGTCTCCGCCGCGTGACGGGCTTCCCGCTCGGTTTGAGCCAGCGTCATCGCCTGCGACACGGCGCCATCATCGGGTACCTGAGCCAGCCGCTTCCCAATGGAGTCCAGGGTCCGCCGCATCTCCGTGGCCTGCGCCAGGTAGCCGCGCCGGGCCAGGTGGATTTCGGCTTGCCGGTCGAGGGCAACTCGCTCCTCCTGCAACCCCGGGAGCGGAGCCAGTTCCTTGTCGAGACCCTCGAGTTGATCCTTGGCGCCCAACGCTTCGGCCAGCTGCCGGTCGAGCACGGTGAACCGCTCTCGAGTGTCGCTCACCTTGTGATCCGCCACCCGGCGATCCCCATCGAGCTTCACGACCTTGTCGCGCACTTGTTTGATCGCCTGCCACTCCGGCTCCACCCGCGCCAGGTCAGCGACGGCCACCTCGAGCGCCTGCTGTCCTTTCGTTGCACTCTCGCCGGCGAGTGCGCTGCGGTGTTCGGCCGTTTCCTGTTCGGCATCGAGTACCGTTTCGTCGACCAGGCTACGCTGCAACGCTTCTACCGTGGCCTTGAGGGCCGACCGCTTCACCTTCAGCTGATCCTGCACCAGGCGCAGCCGCTCGTAACCCAGCACCCGGGACAGGAAGCGGGCCCGCTCCGGCGCCGACATCGCCGCCATCACCGCCAGTTCTTTCTGGCTGGTAAAATAGGTGTTGTAGAACTCATCCCGCGTCATCCCCAGCAGGCGCGAGACCGTGTCAGTCACGGCCCCCAAGCTGTTGGCGATCGGGGACGCGTCGCCGTCCACGTACAACTCCGCCTGGCTCAGCCCGCGCAGCAGTCGGTACTGGTGAGGGCCCAGGGTGAACTCGAGGTCCACATTGACGGGCGAACGCGGTGGCGCCCCACGCCGACGAATCGAATCGCGGGTACCGCGCGCGGCCGACGTGCCGTACAAGGCAAAACCGATGGCCTCCAGCAGCGTCGTCTTGCCGGCGCCGTTGGGACCGATGATCCCGGTGAGACCGGCACCAAAATCGAGCACCGTATCCTCGTGCTGGCGGAAGTTCCGCAGGTGCAGCCGGGTGATCTGCACTATCCCTCCACCGGGTCGTGCGACACCGAGGCGATCAACTCGGTGCCGACATGAACGAACGTCTCACGGTCGACCTCTTGGGGGAGCGGCCGGCGACCGAGGTATTCCGTCACCACTTCGGGCAGGGTTTGCCGCCGGCCGGGAGCGCCGACACCGACGGTCCGGTGCCCTTCGGGCCGCCGGATGTCGAGCTGAAAGTGCAGGGCCTCCGTCTTGTAGGCCCGGATGGCCGCGTGATCGAGTTCGCGGGCCACGTGGCGAGGAACGTCGTGGATCACCAGACGCACGATGTGATCGGTCAGCCCGTCTGCCAGCGTGTGTACCCGATCGCCGATCAGTCGGTCCAGTTCCGCAGGGGAAAGATCCGTCCCTTCGATCGGCGGGAGATCGATCAGCCGCCGGGTGTGCGGCACCGGCTGGCGGGTGACCGCGCCGGTTGCCAGATCGGCCAGCAGCCACGCCTTCCCCCGCACGCCACGTTCGGCCTCGTCCAACAGTTCGCCCCACGGGTTGGTGCTGGTGTATTCCAGGGCCCCGCAATACCACATGTTCGGCGCCAACTGGGACTGCACGTGATAGTGCCCCAACGCCACGTAAGACCAAGCGGCCGGATCGAGGTCCGCCTGTTTTACCACAGCGCCGCCGTATTCGGCGGTACTGCTGTCGGAGGGGAAGGTGCCCTCGATCTCCGCGTGCATGGCCAGCACTTCGAAGCGCGTGCCTCCGTCGGGGCTCAAGTCCGGCGGCATCTCGCCCACCAGGGCCTGGTGGGGGACGGCCAGCACGGACAGGTCGAGTTCCGGGTACACCAACCGCTTGGCGTCCGCCACGACGACCTCGATGTCGATCTCGGTGAACAGGGTGATGATCTCACCCGTTTCACGCGACCGGGGCGTGTCGTGGTTGCCGGCCAGGAGAATGATCGGCGTCTCGGGGAGCGCGGCGCGTATCCGTTGGAGTTGCTGGAAGGCAAAGATGATCGCCTGGTTGGTGGGCCGAACCGAGTGGAAGAAATCGCCCGCGATGATCACCGCGTCCGGCTGGGCCACCAGAATGGCATCCACCGACCCGCGGAAGGCGTTGGCGACGTCTGCCTCCCGCTGGTTGATGCCTGCCGGGGTGTGCCGGTGGTAGCGCCGGAACCCCAGGTGGACGTCGGCCAGGTGAGCGATCTTCACGGCAGGAGAATGGGCCGGACGGTCAGGCGGCGCAAGCGCTCAGGATGGGGGAGCGTACGGGTCGTCGTGCCGCATGACCGAGGGGATGGCCCGGCGGGGCCGGACCACTTCCGGTTCGACCACCCGGCCCAGACAGGACAGGAAAAAGGGCCACGCCTCGTCGGGCCGGGCCCGGCGCGTGGCGTGAACCGCCTGGCGCACGTCAGACTCCCGGCGGCCGTCGATCCGGTCGGCGAACGAGTCGACCGCCATGGAGACGGTCTGCCGCGAGGCGAGCTCGCGGCTCGTCTGCGAATCGGGGCCGGTTCACAACCCCCGGGTCAGGAGGTCTGAAGTGATTGCTCTGCGAGTCCCAACCTGGCGCAGCCAGAACCAAAAGGGTTTCGCGCAAAGACGCAAAGGCGCAAAGGACGCAAGGGAAGTTCACCCACCACGACCCCGCGCCTTTGCGTCTTTGCGCCTTTGCGCGAAATTTCCTGCCAAAATTGCGCAGGATCTCGGTCGTAAGGGACTAAGGGCCCGCGCAACAATAACTTCGGACATCCTGGTCCCGGCGGCCGAGAGCAACACGGGCCGTCGGGCGGAAACCCGCTGATTGTCCGGGCGTTGGATTAGAGCG
>CAJVYZ010000443.1 GCA_913009915.1 uncultured Gemmatimonadota bacterium
CCGTCCTTTCCTCTTCTCTTTTTTTTTCCATCATACGGCGCCCCCCGAGACCTCCACCCTTTCCCTCCCCGCCGCTCTTCCGCTCTCCCCGGACGGGCGCATATCCGGATCGCCGATCCATCGGTATGTACCGTCGACTGTCATAGCAAGCCCTGCACTTTCTGCTGCCCCGCCGGCTGTTACACCAAAGAAGGCGACGGCCGCGTGACACTGATCACCGACGGCTGTATGGAATGCGGGACCTGTCGCATCATCTGCACGGAGTTCCGCAACATCCAGTGGGAATATCCCCGCGGCGGCTACGGAATTCTGTTCAAGTTCGGCTAAGTCGCAGGGTACGCCACGTTCGAACGGAGATTGGCACCGTCTTCGGTGTCCGTGCCAACCTCCGTTTCGCTCACAGGCCCCCTCTCATCCTCGTTCCCCCAGCCGGAACCGCCCCGTGTACTCCGCCAACTGCTCCAACGGCCTGACTGTGGGACATTACGGGCCGGATTATGTCCTTTATAACCGCAAGGTATTAAACCGCGAATCGGCGACCGTCTGGAAGACGCAAACCGCCCCGGAAAACATTATAATAAAGGTGCGTCCGGTGCCCCATGGAGCGCCGATGACTACCGAGGCAGTACAACATGACCGTCTGATTGCGCTCGCTGTGGGCGGCGAGCGCACGATTGCCCGAATGCGCCTTGTGGTCATTCTGTTCATCTTCATGATCCCCTTGTTTCAAGCACTCCGCCGGCACCCAATTCTGGATGCCGAGATACTCATTGGTCTCGGTGCAACCAGTCTTGCCCTGGCTATTGCACTCACCATTCTGGTGGTCGCACCCCGAATCGGGAACCGAACCTGGTTTTCCTACCTCACCTCGCTGACCGACGTGACCCTGGTCACGGGCGCACTGGTCGCCTTCCTGGTGCTCTCTGCGCCTCACAGCGCGGTGAACAGCAAGGTAGTGTGGGAAATTTATCTGTTGGCAATCGGGGCAACCGCCCTGCGCCCCCGTCACGGCATTGTCATTATCACCACTCTGGCGGCCATTGCCGAGTATCTGAGTATCGTGCTCTACGCAAGCCTGCACTGGAATCTCAACGACCCGGCCCTGTTTAGCCCCTTCCCCTACGGCATGTTCGACTGGGGCACACAGATCGGCCGGATGGCCCTCATGGCCTCCGCGGGGCTGCTGGCCATCGTACTCGCCCGGCGAACCACCCATCTTGCCCGGTTAGCGGGCAGGGATGCGTTGACCGGAGCCTCCAGCCGTACCTTTTTCCAGCTTCGGCTGCACGAGGAGATTCAGCGTGCCCAACGCTATCGCCGCCCCTTGGTGCTTGCTCTGCTTGACGTGGACAACCTCAAGCAGATCAATGACCGTCTCGGGCACGAACTCGGTGATGTAGCGCTGGTCCGGGTTGTGGAAACGCTACGAAACGGATTACGGGCAAGCGATGGTGTATTTCGTTACGGGGGCGACGAGATTGCCGTCCTCATGCCCGAATCGACCCAGGCCGAGGCGGAAAAACGCCTCAAACGCATCGCCACCAGGATTCGCTCCCAACCGCTGGAAGACTTGCCACTCACGGTTTCGGTGGGCGTTGCCAACTGTCCCCACGACGCCAATGTGGGCGACTCGCTGCTACGAGTGGCAGATCGCAGGTTGTATGCCGCCAAACGTGGGGGGCGCAATCGGATCGTCGGCACCGAGGAACCCGACTGGACACCGGCAGGGATTGGCCGCTGACGATATTCGCAACTATTCAGCGCAATTTTCCATGATCAGCAACCCCTGCAGCTCCTTGGCCCACTGACTGACGACCCTGTTCCCGGGCCCTCCGGCCCATAGCCCCTCAACCGCCTCCCGGATACATCGAAACAGGCCATCGGCCGCAAGCTCATGGTACGATGCGACCGTCCGTGGGCAAGGAGACCGCCGTTGAACGCCGCTCGAGCCCCGGCCCAAATGCTTGCACCGAAAATACCCCGGGAACAAAGGGTGACGATGAACCTTGACAGGCAAACGCATATCAGGAGGTAGGCGTAATGGACAAACCCAAGTCGATCTCGCGGCGTACATGGCTGAAGAAAACCGCACGGATAGCGGCGACGGCGGTCCTATATACGTCCGTGGACTGGTCGGTTGCCGCAGCCACGGAAACGACGAAGAAGGCCACCAAGGCCTCCGTCCATTATCAAGGCCATCCGAAAGATGGCAAGATGTGTGGAATGTGCAAATACTTTATCCCTCCGGGTGGAGTGGCCGGGCACGGAATGATGAGTGGGATGATGGGAGTCGGCATGATGCGGGATGGGGCCTGTCAAGTGGTGCAGGGGCGGATCAGCCCGATGGGCTACTGCACCTTATACACACCCGCGTAATTCCGGGAAACGATCGTGAGCAAACCAAAAAACGTCTACGTAGCCAAAAGCCCCATCCATGGCAAAGGCCTGTTCGCCGCACGCCACATCCCCGCCGGCGAAGTGCTCGGCACGGTCAGCGGCGACTGGACCACCACCAACGGCCCCCACGTGTTATGGGTGGACGAACACCGGGGCTTCAAAGTCCGCTGCGATTTCCGCTACATCAATCACAGCTCCACCCCCAACGCCTGCTACTACGACACCCTCG
Organism: uncultured Gemmatimonadota bacterium; assembly: GCA_913009915.1. Lineage (GTDB taxonomy): Bacteria > Gemmatimonadota > Gemmatimonadetes > Gemmatimonadales > GWC2-71-9 > N074bin45. Next base: position 2,627 of record CAJVYZ010000443.1, read on the forward strand.
AAGTCTGCGCCTTACGCAACATCGCCCCCGGCGAAGAAATCACCCACGACTACCAGACCGACGGCGAGTTCGACGAGTAAGAGACCGGTGCGCCGGGCCGCGGCCTTGGCTGAGCAATACCGAACTCCAGCCAAGTCGCGATGGCTTGCAATAACTGAAGAATAAACTCTCCCACCGCCAAATCCCGCGCGTTGCAGGGTGGGTTCCCGGTTTTCCCCGACCCATGCGCGAAGACGTTTCCGCAGGCGGTGCCGGGCGGCCTCAGATCCAGAGCGATAACAGCGCCATGAGCGCTACGGCAAGAGCGGCGGAGAACCACTTGGCCCAGCGGCTGCCGGGGCGCAGGAACTCGTCCTGCAGGATGTCGAGGGCGGAAATGTAGATGAACGTCCCCGCCGCCAGGGCCAGGAAGGCGGCATCGAACAGACTCCCCCCGCGGCTCGCCAGCAGGCTGCTGACGACCATGCCGAGGACGATCCCCAGCGGCGTCATGGCGCCGAAGAGACCGACCAGGGCGTAGGAGCGACGAATCGGAACCTCGTTGCGCGCCAAGCCGACCCCGAGAGCGAACCCGGCGGTCGCCTTGTGGGCGAGGATCGCCAGGAAGATGAAGCTGATGTTGGTAAGGTTCTGCTGAGCGCCGAGAGCGATGCCGGCGACCACCGAGTGGATGCTCAGGGTCAGCACCAGAA
>CAJVYZ010000444.1 GCA_913009915.1 uncultured Gemmatimonadota bacterium
TAGTGCGTGACAGTGTGCTTGTGCGTGTGAGTGTGTAGTTCTTTTTTTTTTTTAATGATACGGCGACCACCGAGATCTACCCTCTTTCCCTACACGACGCTCTTCCGATCTTGCTTCCGGAGACTCCATACATAGGCTGCGACGGCACGGACCTGGTCGTCGTCCATCTGGCTGCCGCCCTTGGGCAGCATGGGGATGCCGGACTTGGAGCTGTCGGCCGGTACGCCGGCCAGGATCTGCTTTACGATTGCCTCGTAGGATCCGTCGCTATGAAGCCATTCGTCGTCCGTCAGATCGGGCCCCGTCGCGCCGGTACCGTCGGGCCCGTGGCAGACTGCGCAAATCCCCGTTCCCTGGTACAGTGTCTTGCCTTGATCGATCATCGCCGGTGTTACTCCATCCGGCAGGGAATCAGCTTTCTGGGCTACGCCCTTGGCGGGAAACACCATAGCGGCAATCATGCACAATGGGGCGATTCGGAGCATGGCGGTCCAGCGATGTACGATCACGGGCGTTCTCTCTTTCATTAATGTGGCGAGCCTTCGAGGCTGCCGGAGGTTCACATCGGAGATCCTGGAAAGCAACGATCGCCTGGAAACTCGGACAAGGCAAGTCGCTAACGGCCTCTATCCGGAGCAAGCCGGTATCTTGCTGACAACGATGTTCGGCAACCGTGCGAGGTTGACGGTCGTAAGGTGGGCCTGGCGTCCCGTCGGGAGAGGCACATGAGCGATTCTGTGGCAACCGGTTCGGCACCGCCGAGTCGGCCACGCCTGCGGCTGCAAACTCAGTTATTGGTGCTGTTGCTGGTGTTTGGCGCCTTTCCGCTCACCGTGGCGGTGGTGGTAGGCTACGTGGTAAGTCGGGCGGCGATCATCGAGCAGGCCGAGCGGGCGCTCATCGAGCTGACCGCTCGGCAAGCGGACTATCTTGGCAACGAGATGCGGCGACAGCACCTCCTCCTCCGCACCATCACGGGTCAAATGACCGCGAACCATGATGGTTCGTCATTGGGGGACCTTTCCGGCCTCTTGATCGGTAGCCTACCCGGTGACGGAGTATTTGATGGACTCCGCCTCATCGATGCGAGGGATTCCATACTCGCCGCGGTTTCGTTGCGAAGCAGCGAGGCGAACTGGCCCCCGGGAATGTTACCTCCCGATTCCGTGACGGTGACGGAGGCGTTGACTGTCCACCGGAGCGCCCAAGGCGCGGTAGCGTATCTGCTGACGATCCCGGTTGAAACGAGCGGTGGAAGGTTGCGGCTAGAGGGCCATGTTCCTGCGGCGGATTTCGCCCGGCTTTTCGACGTACCGGCACACCTTCTGGGCGGAGCTGAGTTCGCCATCCTAGATGAGACCAACGCAGTGCTCCTGTCGCCTCATCCACATTCGGCACCCGACCTGATTCGTCTTGTCGAAGAGCGAAGTGCAGACGGCTACGACGTTCGCCGAGCGTCAGTCGAGGGTACGCCCGTTATAGTCTATATCGTTGACGTGCCGGAAACCTCCTGGGTGCTGATTACTGCCTTACCATTGCCTCTGGTGTTGGCTCCTTTGGCCCGTTTGCGCAACGCGACGATTCTGTCCGTGGGAGCGCTCATCGTAGTGATTTTCTTGGCCGCTCGCCTGGCGGCTCCTGCGGTAACCAGGCCCTTGCGTGCGTTGACTGTGGCTGCAGCTGAATTCGGTAGAACCGGCGTGTACCGCCCCATCAGGTCGCACGGGGTCGCCGAAACGGAGACCCTGGGCGAGTCGTTCGACCACATGGTGACCATGCTGCAGCGCTCCCGCGAGGAAATCGAGCAGCTCCATGAGCAGGAACTAGAGCGGGCACAGCAACTCGCCACAGTGGGCGAATTGGCCAGCGGAGTGGCCCATGAAATCCGCAATCCGCTCACCGGTGTCCTCGGGGCGCTGGAGATGACACTGCGTCGTTTGCCATCCGATGAGGTAGTCGTACCAATGTTGCAGGAGGCCGAGCTGCAACTCCGACGCATCGAGTCGACAACCTCGCGCCTACTCGAGTACGCCCGGCCGCCGACCATCCAGGAACTGATCGTTGACGCCAGCCTCCTCGCGGAACGAGCCGCTCGAGTCGTCGAGGGCAGGGCACAATCGACTCAGGTCGAAGTGCGCCTAGATCTACCCGACGCCCCGCTGTCAGTGCGGGCGGATCCCGAGCTCCTTGTTCAGGTGTTGGTGAACCTCCTGCTGAATGGGATCGAGGCCATGCCCACGGGGGGTGAAGTCAACATGTCGGTGGAATCGCACGAGTCGGAAGTCCAACTACGAGTGCGTGATACGGGACCTGGGATCCCCGACGAACACCGGGAGAAGCTTTTCCGTCCTTTTTTCTCCACGAAACCCACCGGGACCGGATTGGGATTGGCTATTTCACAGCGAATTGTACGACGACACGGCGGCACGCTGCGGCTCGAAGCTTCCTCCAATAGCGGCACGACATTTGTAGTGACACTTCCAGAGGTCCTTGACGATGGAGGTCGAGCATGAGCGGCGAGCGCATCCTGGTCGTGGATGATGAGAAGTTGATTCGACAATACATCGAGGCATTGCTGACGGCGGAGGGATATGAAGTGATCCTCGCCGAAAACGCGGCGACAGCACGATCAACCTTCGCAGAGAGTGCCCCCGACGCGGTGATTCTCGACCTGAAGCTGCCCGACGGTGACGGGATGACCTTGCTGAAGGAGTTTCTGGACAGCGACCCCGAGACGGCCACGCTGATGCTCAGTGCGCACGGCGACATCGGCACGGCGGTCGAGGCCGTCAAACTCGGGGCCTACTCCTTTCTCGAGAAACCACCGAAGACGGAAGTCCTGTTGGCCACGCTGGCCAACGCCCTGGAGGCTCGGTCCCTGAGACGTACCGTATCGGGCCTTCGTCGACAGACTGGTTGGCAGCTATCCGGCGTGGACATCGTTGGACGATCCCAGGCGATGCGGCGTGTGGTGGAGTTCATCGAAAAAGTTGCGCCCAGCGAGTCGGCGACGGTGTTGATTCGGGGGGAGAGTGGTGTGGGTAAGGAGGTGGTGGCGCAAGCTATCCACGCCCACGGCGCACGGGCGGAGTTTCCGTTCCTGGAAATCAACTGCACGGCTCTTCCGGAGAACTTGCTGGAATCGGAGTTGTTCGGTCACGAACGGGGTGCGTTCACCGATGAGATCGGAAGAGCGTCGTGTAGGGAAAGAGGGTAGATCTCGGTGGTCGCCGTATCATGAAAAAAAAAAAGAGAAAAGAAAAAGAAGGCACGACAGGACCTGAAACAGCAGCTGGTC
>CAJVYZ010000445.1 GCA_913009915.1 uncultured Gemmatimonadota bacterium
TGTGACACGCCTTGTTTCTTCTTTTTTCTCTTCTTTTTTTTTTTCAAGCAGAAGACGGCATACGAGATATATCAGTGTGACTGGAGTTCAGACGTGTGCTCTTCCGATCTACCTCACCTCGGTGCGAGCGGCCGCGGGCCTAGCCACCCACCAGCGCGACACCAGGGCCCTCGAGTTGTACCGGGCCACGGGCCGCCCCGAATGGTGGCGCTACAACGGCACCGACTGGACGAGGGGATTCTGATGCGGGAGCATCGCTCCACCGCAGATCGGGGCCGGCGAGGGTTCACCCTCCTCGAAGTGGCCATCGCCCTGTCCATCCTGGCCGGCGTCCTCCTGGTTCTGGCCACGACGACGGCCCGATTCATCCACACGGTCACCTTGGACCGGGTGCGTACCCAGGCCAGCGCCGTGGCCAACGCCCACGTCGCTCGCATCCGCTTGTGGCCGACCTACGACAGCCTCAGTGTCGAATTTGCCGGGGCGACGCCCGACTACCCGTTCACCGGATGGACCCGGGAGACGACCGTCACCCGCATCGGCGGGGTGGGCCTGCCCGACGATTACACCCGAATCACCGTCTCCGTCACTGCCCCCGCACTGGACAGCGCCGTCCGCCGGACCGTCACCATTGCCGCGCAACCGTAGGAGCATCCACATGGCACACCGGCAGGGGATGACCCTGATAGAAATGATGGTGGCGTTGGTGATTTTCACCCTGGTGCTGGCCACCGCCCTGGGCGCGCTCCGGTCGCAGACCCGGGGCTTCGATCGCGGCTCGGACGAGATGTCGGTGCTGCAGAACATGCGGTTCGCCGCGGACCTGATGGAGCAGGAAATCCGCGCGGCGGGCAACAACCTGGCGCCCAGCCAGCCACCGGTCGTTTATGCCGGCGTCAACGCCGTTGCCATCAACGCCGACCTGATCTCCAACACCACCGGTGACCTGTTCGCGGTCTACGTCGATCCCGACGCGTCCGCGGCCGAGGTGACCGGGTACTTCCTGCCAGCGCAGGCCATTCCACAATCATCGCCCGCCTTCAACTATCCGGTGGCCGACTATTTCGGCAACGTCGCCGAGACGATCATCTTCTACTTCGAGTCTGATACCTCGACGGCAGACGGAGCCGACTTCCGGCTGATGCGCCAAGTCAATGCCCAGCCGGCCGAGGTGGTCATACGCAACGTTCTCCCCCACCCCCTCCGGCCGTTCTTCCAGTACTTCCACGAGACCGTCGGACGAATCGACAGCGTCCCCTCCGACTGGTACCCGATGTCGCACGCCGCGGCGGCCTACAGCGGCGACCAGAGCGTTCGGATCAACCAGCTGCGGGCGGTGGAGGTGAACTACACGGTGAGCAATGGCCGGACCGGCGCCGCGCAACGGACCCAGCAGATGACCTTCGTGGTGTCCATGCCCAACACGGGTATCGCGCCGCCAACCAACTGCGCGGACGCGCCGATTCTGGGGATCGCCTTGACGGCGACGTCAACCGGATGGATGGGCGCCGAACGGATCGACCTCACCTGGCCGCCGGCGGTCGACGACTTTGGGGGGGCACGGGACGTGGAGCGCTACGTCATTTGGCGGCGGCAGGGCGCGAGTGGCCCGCCGTGGGGCAACCCATACCGTTCCATTCCGGCCGGCCGGTCCACCACGTACACCTTCAGCGATGACAACGTCACCGTCGGCCAAACCTACTTCTACCTCATGGCCGCCCAGGACTGCACGCCCCTAATGTCTCCGGCGACAGGGGCGTCGAGGACCGTGGTACCAGGCTCGCTTCAACCGTAGGGACCCCTCCCGGCAGTCTAAGCCTGCTCGGCCTCCATCCGCTGGGCCACCCGCGCCAGACCATCGGCCCCCAACAGCTTCCGCGCCATCGGAAACAGCACTTTGTCTTCGCGATCGATATGATCGCGCAAGATGTCGATGATCCGTCTGCAAGTCCTGACCACGGCGGGGCAGTCTTCAGGCGGGTCGAGCGCTTGTTCCAGTTCCCTCTCGAGCGACCGCAGAATCAAGTGGTCGTTCTCGAAAGTGGCCGTCGGTGCTTGGTCCTGTATCAGCGGGAAGAGAGCCTGTTCCTCGCAGTCATTGTGCCGCTGCACGGTTCCCTCGAGAAAACTGAGCACGACCTGCGCCTTCATGGCGTGCTGGTCGAGCGACTCGCCTGCCTCCAGTGCGGCAACGACTTCCTCGAGCAGGTCCAGCTCGCCCAGCACCTCCCGGTGCTCGGCCTCGAACCGTGCCAGGGGATCAACTGAAGTATCCTGGGTCATCACAACTCCCTCCCCTTGTAAAGGACGCTGCCTAGGGAACCACCACCCACCGCACCCCTTCGCCCCGGCGGAGCCGGTCGAACCCCTCGGCGATGTGTTCCAGGGGAATGGTTCCGCTGACGACCGGCTCCACCTGCAGCCGGCCGGCGGCAACGAGTTCCATGATTTCAGGGTAGTCCCGGCCACCACAGCCGAGGCTGCCGACGACTTCCATTTCGTGAAACATCAGCTTACCGGCAGACACCACTAGATCGTCCTGCGAGTAGCCGATGACGCACAGCCTGCCGCCCCGTCGCAGCAGCCCGAACGCCGACCGCATGGTCCGGGGATTGCCAATGGCCTCGAAGGCGACATCAACGCCGCCATCGGTGAGGTGGCGGATGTGCTTGTCGATCCGGTCGACTTCGTCGGGGTTGACCGTCTCGATCGCCCCCAACTGGCGGGCGATCTCCAACCGTTCGGTATTGGTGTCCACCGCAATCACCCGGCCACCGGCCACCGTGGCGCACTGTACTACGTTCAGGCCCACGCCGCCGCACCCGACCACGGCGACGTGGTCACCCACCTGCACCCTGCCACGATGCTTGACAGCGTGGTACGGTGTCGACATGGCGTCGGCCACGATGGATACCTCCGTCAGCGGTACCGAGTCCGGTACCGCGACCAGCTCCGCAGCCGGTACCGCGATGAACTCCGCGTAGGCGCCGTCCAGGTGATTGCCAAGCATTCGCAGGTTGTCGCACAGGTTTTCTCGGCCCGCGCGGCAGTAACGGCAACGGCCGCATGACAGCACGGCAGGAATCAACACCCGGTCGCCCTCGTGCCGGCCATCGACCCCAGCCCCGAGACTTTCGATGGTGCCGGAGGGTTCGTGTCCCAGCACGATGGGTGGATCCTTGAAGGTGGGAATCCCAGATCGGAAGAGCGTCGTGTAGGGAAAGAGTGTAGATCTCGGTGGTCGCCGTATCATTAAAAAAAAACACAAAAGAAATAAAAAAAAAAAAGAAAAGAATG
>CAJVYZ010000446.1 GCA_913009915.1 uncultured Gemmatimonadota bacterium
TCACGTCTCCTTCTTTGTGTTGCTTCGTTGCTCTACTCTTTGTCACTGTGTTGCTCTTCCGATCTTTCGCCTTCTTTTTTGTTTTTTTCTTTAATGATACGGCGACCACCGAGATCTACACTCTTTCCCTACACGACGCTCTTCCGATCTATGGCGTCGCTCACCCCTTCCAATCGGCTGTGGATGAGCACCACATCGGCCGACTCGATGGCGATGTCCGTCCCGGCGCCGATGGCGATGCCGACGTCGGCCTGGGTGAGCGCCGGGGCGTCGTTGATCCCGTCACCCACCATAGCCACCCGAATGCCGGTCGCCTGGAGCTGGCGGATCTTGGCCACTTTCTCCTCGGGGAGCACTTCGGCAATGACGTTCTCGATCCCGACCTCGCGCGCCACCATGGCGGCCGTCTGCCGGTTGTCGCCGGTCAACATCGTCGGCTCGATGCCGGCCTGCTTCAGGCGGGCAATGGCTTCCGCGGCCCCGTCCTTGACCGTGTCGGCGATGGCAATGAGTCCGATGAGTTTTGTACTGCGGGCGATACCTACGACGGTCTGCCCACGGCCCTCGAACTCGTTGAGCTTTGTTCTGGCCTCGGTCTCAAACTGGACCTCGTGTTCTTCGAGCAACTTCGGACGTCCCACGACGATGCGTTCGCCAGCGACTTGCGCCACGACACCCCGGCCGGTCACGGACTCGAACGAGTCGGGGGCCTCGACGTCCAGCCCCCGCTGCTCGGCATGGGCCACAATCGCCTGGCCCAGGAAGTGTTCTGAAAGCAATTCGGCGGATGCCGCCGCGCCAAGGACGTCGTCTCGCGAAGCGTCGCCCAGGGCCACCACATCTACCACCGTGGGATCGCCCTCGGTAATGGTGCCGGTCTTATCGAGTACCACCGCGCCAATGTCCTTCATGATCTGGAATGCCTCGGCGCTGCGGATGAGCACACCCTGCTCGGCGGCCAACCCGCCGCCGCGAATGAGCGCCAGGGGCGTCGCCATCCCGAGGGCGCACGGGTATCCCATGACCAGCACGCTGAGGGCGGCGAAGATCCCGCGCGTCAAGTCCGGGGATCCGCCGACGATCCAGGCTCCGGCGGTCCAGATGAGGAAGCTCAGGGCAGACACTGCCAGCACGCCGGGCACGAAGTAGGTGAGGATCGCGTCGACGACCTGTATGATGCCCGGCTTCATCGCGCGCGCTTCCTGCACGTGCTTGGCCACGCGCCGAAGGAACGTGTCGTCACCCACTCGGGTGACTTCGATCAGCAGCGAGCCCGCCTTGTTCACCGAACCGCCGATCGCCTCGGCGCCCGGCGACTTTTCGACGGGCAGCGGCTCTCCCGTGACAATCGACTCATCCACAGCGGAGTAACCGTCGACCACCTTGCCATCCACCGGAATGCGCTCGCCCGGACGTACCCGAACGCGATCGCCCACCACTATGTCTTCGATGGTGACCTCGATCTCCGTGCCGTCCCGTACCACACGGGCCGTGTCCGGCTGCAGCTCCAGCAGCTTGCGCACGGCCTCCTGGCTTCGAGCCCGGACGGTGGTAGAGACGTAACCACTCAGGAGGTGGTAGGTCATGAGAAAGGTCGCGGCCACGAAGAAGTCGGCGGGAAAGGCGGGAGCAACGAACCCCAGTAGCCCCGCGAGGTAGGCGCCCAAGGCGCCAAAGGACAGCAGGACGTGCTGGTTGAAGATCCTCCGCCGCAGACTGCCCCACGCCATGCGGAGGACGTGCCTGCCCACTCCGAAGACGGCGACCGTTGCGATGGCGGCCTGAAGGATTCGAGTTCCCGGCAGATCGATGCCGACCCACATCAGCGCCATCACCAGCATGGCGACTGTGGCCAGAGCCCCGTTCACGGCAAGCTTACGCTTCTCGCGCCGCAGCTCCGCCTGCTGCTCTTCGTAGGCCCGCACCCGGTTGGGATCTCGGATGGTGTAGCCCAGGTCGCCCAATACGTCTTTCACTCGAGCTTCATCGATTCGCTCGGCGTCGTACTCGATCAGAGCTTCCTCGTGAGCCACGCTGACGGCCACTGTCTCTACGCCCTCCGTGTTGGCGTAGGCGCGGCGGATGCTCTCCTGGCAGAACGAACAGTGCATCCCGCCGACGTTGATTTGCAGTTTGGTGGCCATCCGACCCTCCTGGTCATCCCGGACTTGTGCCTAAGGTACACCTTGGAGTACACTCCAAAGTCAAGAGCCTTCGTGAGGCTCGTCATTGAACCATGGGTATCATCAACAACCTTTGAGTGGACTCTAGGGTTCCAGGGTTGCCCACGGGGCTTTACTGGGGAGGATCTGCCATGCGGATCGGAGAGCTGGCTAAGACTGCGGGGGTCACCCCCGACACCATCAGATACTACGAGCGCGAGGGATTGCTGTCTGCCCCGGAGCGCACGCCGAGCGGCTACCGGGACTACCGAGCGGAGGTGGTGGACGACCTGCAATTCATCAAGAAGGCGCAGGCGCTGGGGCTGAAACTGAGTGCGGTGCGCGAGGTGCTGGAAATCTCCTCAGGCGGGAAGCCACCGTGCGAGCACGTCCGCGCAACCGTCACGGCGCGGCTCGCCGAGGTAGATCAGCGACTGCGGGAACTCAGGACGCTGCGGGCGACGCTGCGTGAGACGCTGGAGCGCCTCGATCGTGCGCCGGCGCAACAGGCAGGCTGCCGCTGTGCGGTGATCGAATCGGCTTAGAGACCGCTTACGGGCTATCCCCCGAGCGAGGGGGATCTGACCACCATCAGTTTCTCGATCTGCATGTCGTGCATGGCGTACGGAATGCCGCCCACTCCGAGCCCGGACTGGCGCAGTCCCGCGAACGGCATGACGTCATCCCTAAACGCGGTGTGATCGTTGATCATGACCGCTGAGGCGTCGAGTCGCCGATACAGTTCCATGGCAACGTCAATATCCTTGCTGAACACCGCCGCCTGAAACGCAGTTGGTAACGCGTTGGCCTGTTGTATGGCTGTCTCCACGTCATCGTACGAGTAGACACAAACGACCGGCCCGAAGATCTCCAGGGTGCTAACTCTGGCGTCGGCAGGCGGATCGAGCAGTACCGTCGGCGCATAGCAGGAGTCCGACACAATCTTTCCACCACCGAGCAGGGTTGCGCCGGCGGCCACGGCTTCGTCGACCCACTGAGCTACTCGGGCGACTTCGGCTACGCGGATCAATGGTCCTACTTCCGTTGCCTCCCTGGTCGGATCGCCGACTACCAGTTCCGAGGCCGCGTCGGCAAGCGCCTCGGCCAACTTCCTGGCCACTGAGCGCGGAGCC
>CAJVYZ010000447.1 GCA_913009915.1 uncultured Gemmatimonadota bacterium
ATGTGACCGGAGCGTCGGACCGGCGCCGGTTGTTCCAGGCGGTGGACAAGGTCTCCTCGCGGGGCGCGTTCACCAATCTGTACGCGGCACTGGAGGCGGGGCGCCGGATGCTGGCCGGGCAGGCGCGACCCGGGACGCGCCGCTACCTCATCCTGATGTCCGACGGGCGGATGGACGTGGGCGACACACGGCGTGACGCCAAACTGACGCGCCGGCTGCTGGGACGGGAACTCCCGGAACTCGCGCACGAGCACATTCAGATCTTCAGCATTGCCTTCACCCGCGCTTCGGACGTGGGGCTGTTGCGGCGCATGGCGCGCACCACCCACGGGCTGTTCCGCCTGGCCGCGCTCGATCGGGACCTGGATACGACCTTTACCACGCTGTTCGAGAGGGCCAAAAGGCCCGAGATGCTTCCGATCCAGGGGGGGGAATTCACGGCCGACGCGTCCATCCGAGAGGTCACGGTGGTGGCCACCAAGCAGGATCGCGCGGTGCGCATCGTCCTTCAGGCACCGGGCGGCGGGCAGTGGTCGGCGAAGCATAGAGGGCCCGGGATGCGTTGGTTTCGCTCCGAGCGCTTCGACATGATCACGATCCCGCACCCGGAACCGGGAAAGTGGCGGATTCTGTCGAGTGCGGGGCACAACAAGGCCTACATCGTGACCAACCTGGGATTGGAGACCAACGTCGGTGAGCAGGACGTTGCGCTCCACACCGACCAGACCGTCCGCGCATGGTTGAGCAAGGATCACACGGTGGTCCGCCAGCCGGACGTACTGCACGACACGCATTTCGTGGTGGAGATCCAACGCCCCGACGGGGTCTCGGCCCGGTACACGATGCTGGACGACGGCGGGTCACCGAACCGGAAGGCCGGGGACGGGGTCTTCACCACCGATATTCAATACTACAAACCCGGCGCCTATACGCTGCGGATCATCGCCACGGCACCGACCTTCGAGCGGCAGATCACCCGCTACTTCCACGTGAACGTACCGCCGGCGGCACTCGGCAAGCCCGCACCCAAGCCCGCCCCGGAGCCCACACCCAAGCCCGCACCCAAGCCCGCACCCAAGCCCGCACCCAAGCCCGCACCCAAGCCCGCGTCCAAGCCCGCGTCCAAGCCCGCGCCGAAAGCGGTGTCCAAGGAGCCATTGGCGGCGACCGTCGGCCTGTGGCGCGTGATGGCGGTGTTTTTGCTGGTCAACGGGGTGTTGTTCGGCCTCGGCGGCGGCGGATTCCTGCTCTGGCGCCGGTTGGCCAAGGGCAAGGCCGCAGAGGCCGCCGCGTCCGATGAGTCGGCGGAGGAATCGCGGTGATTCGCGTCTCACCCATCCTCGTGCTGGTGTTCCTGGAGGTGGTGCTGTTCCTGGCCGCTCTGGCGACATGGTTGTACTGGAAGGGGCGCCGGCAGGCGAGCGCGGTACCGCCGCCGGCCGAACCGACCGCACCCGACGTCCGGCCGCAGAGCGTGCGCCTGGACGTGGGCAACTACCTGGGGGAGGAACTGGAGCAGACCCGCGCACGATTGCATCATCCGGTCCCGGAGGAGGACGATCCGCAGGAAGGAGATGACCCGCCCAAACCGCCGGTGTGGCTCGCACTACGTGCCGAGTATTTGCAGTTGGAACTGGATTTTGCCAATCACGAACACCGCGACGAGCAGGCCTGGGAAACGCTGGCGACGCGGCTGCGGGAAGTGCTGGGACGCCACGCCGGGCATGCCGACGACCCACACGTCGATGCCGGTTCGGGGCACGACGCCGGGCGGCTCAAGGGCCTGTTGCACGATCAGGTGACCCACATCGATGATCTCCACGGCTTCCTCAAGGAGGTGGTCGTGCCTCCGGAGAAGGTGCAGGAGTTGGAACAGCGCATCGGGCGCATGAACCACGCCAACCAGGAACTTGCCGGCTGTGTGGCGGTCCTGGAGGGAGAAAACGATCGCCTGTGGCACCAGATCGAGGCCGCACAGGGTACGGCGCAGGCGGAGGGGACGGCCGCCGGGGCGGACGCCGCTGCTGCGCCCGCTGGAGAGGTCTCGGCGACACCCGCCGAGCCATCACCGGACGCGGATGATGCGGGCGGTGGACCCAACCCGCAAGCGGACGCCGCGACCGAGGACCCCGCAGTTTCCCGGCCATCCACCCCCCCGAAATCGGCCGTTTGAGCGTGGGCCGGCCGGGGCTCACCGTCCGGCGGGCACAGCAATGTGCCGGGTCGGCGGATCGCCGATTACAGGCTACCCAGAGACTCGATAATTCCTCCGTGGCCTCGCGTATCTGATTGAAGAATAATAATTAAAATATTTCAAGGCCCCACCCTGTTGCGGTGCGCACCAGGACAGTGCGCACGAAATGTCCCCACCGCGCCCGGCCGTTCGTGGTATGATTGCATTCGAAGAAGAAAGGGGCGGCTGCAGGCCGCCCCTGAGTCTCGCAAGACGACAGATACCTCTCCCGAGGGCCTGTCGGTTGCCGAAGCTACTTCTTCCGGCGAGCTTTCGATTGGGCCGCTGTCTTCCGTTTCGATGCCGCCTTCTTCTTGGCGGTCTTCCTCTTGGCAGCCGGCTTTCTGGCTGCCTTTTTTTTGGCTGCGCCCTTCTTTCGGACCGCCACCTTCTTCTTTGCCACCTTCCGCTTGGTTCCCGACTTGCGCTTCGGGGCCGCCTTCTTCTTTCGTGTCGCACGTTTCTTCACAGCCATCACTGGGTCTCCTTTCGTTGCACGATCAGACATCGTCGGCTCTACATCGACTCTCATGCGGGAATCCTTTAACAATCGGTTGTCTCTCAGCGGGTTCCAACGTGTTTCTCGATTTGTCGTCGATCTTCCGCCACCGCAGGAGAACCTTCCAAGTCCGACCGACTTCTAAGCGTGGGGACTATGATTACAGTGTCCAGCCGATCCGGGTGGGCGGACCATACGGATGACGCGCATGGAAGAGGATCCGATTCGATTGGCAGGACGGTTTCCGGGGCTGGATTTTCCGGGCCTGTTCGAGGTGGATGGACTGCGCCGCCTGGATGAGGCGTTTCTGGAACGGCTGGGGCGCGAGGACGCGGACCTGCGGCGGCGGTTGTTGGAACTGCGCGAGGAGCGGAACTCGCCGCCGGCGTTGGAGTACAGCGAGTGGCTGCTGGCCGCGGCCCCCCACCTCGAGGCCTTCGTCGCCGGGTTGTTCGGTATCGAAGGGGAACTGGCGAGATCGGAAGAGCGTCGTGTAGGGAAAGAGTGTAGATCTCGGTGGTCGCCGTATCATTAAAAAAAAAAGAGAAAATAGT